>NZ_RZRT01000271.1:0-414 GCF_003998295.1 Mesorhizobium sp. M7A.F.Ca.US.011.01.1.1 | reverse complement strand
CACCTATATCACCGGCCCGCTCAATGAATTTCTCGCCGCCCAGTTGGCAGACGTCACCGCAGGGGCGGGGCGCGTAGAGATCGATGAAGCCGATCCCGATAGGCAGACCCTGCTGCTTTGGTATCCCGAAGTGGAACCGCGCGATGGCGCCTATGTTCGACCGGCGATCCGTCTCGAATCCGGCGCAAAATCGGCGCTCGATCCCCACCGGCTACTCACGATCACGCCCTATGTCGCCGGGGACGCAGCAGGCGTTGATCTCGCCGTGCCGGACGTCACCACGATAGAGGCGACGCGGACCTTCTGGGACAAGGTGGTGATCGCTCATGGACTGCGCCGCTGGTACGAGCGGCGCGGCGAACTGCGACAGGCAGGGCAGCGGGTTTCACGGCACTACTACGACCTGCACTGTCT
>NZ_RZRT01000270.1:0-415 GCF_003998295.1 Mesorhizobium sp. M7A.F.Ca.US.011.01.1.1 | reverse complement strand
CCCCATCGGCGGCAACGCCGACCCGAATCCGCGATTCGTCGCCGAGAAGATGGTCGACCCCGGGGCGCTCAACATGGGCGTGACGGCCGAGCGCATCTTCGACCGCTTCCCGCACCTCACGAAGGAGCGCTCGGACCGGTTCGGGATGCTGAGCCAGCACAAGGCCCAGGCCGCATACGACGCCGGCAGGTTCCAGCCCGACCTGGTGTCGGTCGCGGTCAAGGACGCGGAGGGCTCGTGGGCACTCGCGGCCGAAGACGAGGGACGCCGACCGCAGACCACGATGGAGGACCTGGCGGCTCTCAAGACGCCCTTCCGCCCGCATGGGCGGGTGACGGCGGGCACGTCGTCGCCGCTCACCGACGGCGCGACGATGTCGCTGCTGGCCGGCGGCCGCGCAGTGAAGGAGCTGGGC
>NZ_RZRT01000269.1:0-363 GCF_003998295.1 Mesorhizobium sp. M7A.F.Ca.US.011.01.1.1 | reverse complement strand
GGTCGACCTTGATGTTGCTGTCGATGACGCGCGTGATAAGCGCTCCGAAGGGCGCCGAGTTGGACAGGAGGCCGCTGAGCAGACCGCCCGGTCCGAGCACGACACCGTCCTCGTCAACGGCAGCAACACCGGTACCGGTACGGGTTGTGCCATCGCCGTTCCTGCTTTTGATCGACACGCCGAGGTCGCGGCCGGTGTTGCGCTTGGCTTCCAGCACGCGCACTTCCAAATTGACCTGCTGGCTGTCGTCGACGATGACGGAGTTGATGACGGCATCGGGTCCATATTGCTGCGCAACCGCCATGATCGCCGCCAGCGTAGCGCCATCTTTCACATGCCCGCCAAGCCTGACCCTGCCATTGA
>NZ_RZRT01000268.1:0-417 GCF_003998295.1 Mesorhizobium sp. M7A.F.Ca.US.011.01.1.1 | reverse complement strand
GTTCCGCATTATTGGCATCAATACTTGTTGTTTCGGTGTCGAAACTTATTTCACGGTGCTGTTCCAGCAGGGTGATGAGTTCGCGGATGGCCGGCTCGCCCTGCACATATTTATATTCGTGCGGAGTGTTGGTAATGTTTTTATCTGCGACCGGTACCTGCGCAAGGTCTTCGCTGATGGCTGAGTTAACAGGGGTAGCGGTCCTGCTTTCCTTTGATGGCGCCGCTTCTACTATGTTGCCGAACAGGTCGGTCTGTACCGCTTCCGGTGCGGTCTTGAGCGCAGTAAACTCTTCGCCGAGTATCCGCTTGCCAAGGCTTTTGAATTCGAGTTCTGCAAAAACTTCGTTCATCTTTTCCTTGTCGGGTTCTTTGATACGGAAATTTTCTGCATGGAAACGCGCGGGTACATCAATGA
>NZ_RZRT01000267.1:0-419 GCF_003998295.1 Mesorhizobium sp. M7A.F.Ca.US.011.01.1.1 | reverse complement strand
ATACAATTCCGACCCCGTCGCTCCTTCGTCACGGGCGGCTCGCCGCAGGGGAATGAAGGCCATCCTGCTTGCCTTTGGGCTCTGCGGGGTCGCCGCCCTGGGAGGGGCCGCGATCGGAAACTGGCCGGCCGTCGAGGTTGTTTCCGGACCCGTGATGCAGAAGATCGAGGATATCTCCGGAGCCGTGATGCAGAAGGCCGAGGATGTCTCCGGCGCCGTGGTGCACAAGGCCGCGGATGTCTCCGGAGCCGTGGTGCAGAAGGTCGCGGATGCCTCCGGAGCCGTGATGCAGAAGGTCGAGGATGCCTCCGGAGCCGTGGTGCAGAAGGTGTCTGCTGCTATCGATAGCTGGCAAGGACAACCGGTCCAAGCCACGGCCGAACCCTCTCGCGCGATCGTGTCGGGACCGTCTGCGGCGG
>NZ_RZRT01000266.1:0-335 GCF_003998295.1 Mesorhizobium sp. M7A.F.Ca.US.011.01.1.1 | reverse complement strand
CGATCATCTCCTTGATCGCGTCGTCCAGCTCGTCCGGTTTCTCGCAGCGAATGCCATGGCCGCCATAGGCTTCGGCGAGCTTGACGAAATCCGGCATCGCCTCGGTGTAGGAATGCGACAGCCGGTTGCCGTGCAGAAGCTGCTGCCACTGCCGCACCATGCCCATATACTGGTTGTTGAGGATGAAGATCTTGATCGGTGCGTCGTGCTGCACCGCCGCGCTCATCTCCTGCATCGTCATCTGCACCGAGGCATCGCCGGCAATATCAATGACCAGCGCATCCGGGTGTGCGATCTGCACGCCGAGCGCCGCCGGCAGGCCGTAGCCCATCGTG
>NZ_RZRT01000265.1:0-423 GCF_003998295.1 Mesorhizobium sp. M7A.F.Ca.US.011.01.1.1 | reverse complement strand
CACTGCCGTCACAGCGCCGGGCGGTTAGGCGCTCGACGCCGCAGGCGCCGCGGCGATAGGTCCGCCGCGCCTGAACCTGTTGAACAGGGCGCCGACCATCTGGACCCACCAGTTGTTGAAGGTCATGAGCGGCAACGCCGCGAGGATCGAACCCAGTATGGCGGCGGCGGCGCCGAGTGCGGTGGAACCGCTTGTCAACAAAACCCATGACCCCAATGAGCAGATAACGGGTACATGCACGAGGTAGAGTGGGAAGGACAGCTCGCCCAGAAAACGTGCCACCTTACCCGAGAACCATGATAAAGGCTCATCCACACTCAGCACCGCGTAGACCAACATGACGCTTGCCGGGATGGCCACGCAGGCTTGCCGCAGGCCCACATCGGAAGCCACGTCAAGCACGGCGAACGGGCGATATATGCC
>NZ_RZRT01000264.1:0-374 GCF_003998295.1 Mesorhizobium sp. M7A.F.Ca.US.011.01.1.1 | reverse complement strand
CCACCATGGCCTTCAGCTTGCCGTAGTCCGTCGGGCCGTCCTGCAGGACCTTGATGCCGGAATTGGCTTCGAACGGAGCAGCCCAGGATTTGGTCTGCGCCTCCTGGGTGGTTCCGCCCCAGCTGGTGAACACCATTTCATCGGCCCGTGCGGCGGTGGCTGCCAAGAGCCCGGCCAAAATGCCGGTCAAAATCAGTTTCATGTCATTCTCCTCTGTTGGTTGTTTTTGGTTTCTTGTTGTTATGAAATTGCGCGATCGCGGCGCTGCCCTCATCGCATGACGAACGGATCCGGGATCGGCTCGTCGGATATTCGTATCCAGACGGATTTCGAGCGCGTGTAATCGCGGATGGCGTCGAGCCCGCCCTCACGGA
>NZ_RZRT01000026.1:11079-83215 GCF_003998295.1 Mesorhizobium sp. M7A.F.Ca.US.011.01.1.1 | reverse complement strand
GCGCCATCGCAGCTCGCTCAGCGTCAAAGAAGAAGGCTATCATCGCCGTCGCAAGGAAGCTCCTCGTCGTCCTAAACGCCATCATCCGTGATAAAAAAGCTTTCGCATGAACACAGTTGCCATGCCGTGACCTTGACCAAGGAATGCAGCCGAGCAGAACTCTGCACCGTAGTGACGCTTTGAAGTCGCGGCATGGATCCTCGGGTCTGCGCTGCGTCGCTACACTCCTTGCTCCGCCCGTGGATGACGAAGTGACGCCCGTTCCGCAAATCGAAGGCAGGTGGTTTGTCTAGCAGCGACCCGTCAGAACTTCTGTGTCGAGGAACTAGGCCATCTCCGGCTTCATGCCCATGGCCGTACGGTCGACGATCTCACGCAAGGCGAACGACGAATTGATCTTGGTCACATGCGGCATCGCCGACAGCCATTCCTTGTGGATGCGCTCATAGTCGACGAGATCCTTCGCCGCGATCCTCAAGATGTAGTCGTATTCGCCCGACATCAGATGGCATGACAGCACGTTCGGACAGCGCTTGATCGCCGCCTCGAAATCCGACAGCGTCTTCTCGAACTGTCCCGACAGCGATATGTGCACTATCGCCGTCATCTGGTGGCCAAGTGCTGCATTGGAAAGCCGGGCGTGGTAGCCGCGGATGGTTCCGGATTTCTCCAGATTGTCGAGCCGGCGTGAACAGGCCGACTGCGACAGGCCGACCTTCTCGGCAAGTGCCGCATTGGGTATCCGGCCATCCTTCTGCAAAGTCTCGAGAATGGCGATATCAATCCTGTCGAGCGGCATTTTGCGTGAATCCTGCGAATATCCTGCTATTTCGCGCAACGATTATCGAAACGCACCCATCCGCGCAAGCGCATTCGCAAACACCTGCGCAACGATTCGTGGTTCACTCCACCAATACAGGGAACGAGCCCAAAAGGGCCGGATCAGGAGAAGAAAATGCGCGTCGGCTGTCCCAAGGAAATCAAGAACCACGAATATCGCGTCGGCCTCACACCCGGCTCGGTCCGCGAGTATGTCGCCCATGGCCACGAAGTGCTGGTCGAGACCGGCGCCGGGGCCGGCATTGGCGCCGATGACAACGCCTATCGCGCCGCCGGCGCCACGATTGCCAAGACGGCTGCCGATGTGTTCGCCAAGTCGGACATGATCGTCAAGGTTAAGGAGCCGCAACCCAACGAATGGGCGCAGCTGCGCGAAGGCCAGATCCTGTACACATATCTTCATCTTGCTCCGGATCCGGAGCAGACCAAGGGCCTGCTTGCGTCCGGCGTGACGGCAATCGCCTACGAGACCGTGACCGACGATCGTGGCGGCCTGCCGCTGCTGGCGCCGATGTCGGAAGTTGCCGGACGCCTGTCGATCCAGGCCGGCGCCACGGCGCTGCAGAAGGCCAATGGCGGCCGCGGTGTGCTGCTGGGTGGCGTGCCCGGCGTGCTGCCCGGCAAGGTCACCGTGCTCGGTGGTGGCGTCGTCGGCCTGCACGCAGCCAGGATGGCGGCCGGCCTTGGCGCCGACGTCACCATCATCGACCGCTCGATCCCACGCCTGCGGCAGCTCGACGATCTCTTCGCCGGCCGCGTCCACACCCGTTACTCGACTGTCGAGGCGCTGGAAGAAGAGTGTTTTTCAGCCGACATCGTCGTCGGCGCGGTGCTGATCCCGGGTGCCGCGGCACCAAAACTGGTTTCGCGCGAAATGCTGTCGGGCATGAAGAAGGGCTCGGTGCTGGTCGACGTCGCCATCGACCAGGGCGGCTGCTTCGAGACCTCGCACGCCACCACTCATGCCGAGCCGACCTATGAGGTCGACGGCGTCATCCACTATTGCGTCGCCAACATGCCGGGTGCCGTGCCGGTCACTTCGGCCCACGCGCTCAACAACGCGACGCTGCACTATGGCCTGCAGCTTGCCGACAAGGGCCTCAAGGCGCTGGTCGACGATCATCATCTGCGCAACGGCCTCAATGTCCATAAAGGCAAGATCACCAACCGGGCAGTCGCGGAGGCGCTCGGCTACGAACTGGTCGAGCCGAAAGCCGTTCTCGCCGCCTGATTTTCGCGAAAACAGCCTCTTTCAACCCACCCCGCCGGTTCCATGCCGGCGGGTTTTTTCTTGCAAGCCTGTTTTTCAGGCAAAGCATGGCGTGGAAAAATGTGACGCAACGGCACTTTGCTCGTCATTGTTGCATATTTGTCATTCCCGTACCGGCCGACTCCCTGCTAGAGACATTCTGGGTTTATTCATTGGGGTACGGGCATATGTTCATTCGCACATCCGCGAAATCTTTTCTTCTTGGTGCTGTTTCTGCTGTAGCTTTGATGTCTGCTGCTCATGCAGCTGACGTCGTGCAACCGGTAGAAGAAGCTGCCGGCTTTAACTGGAGCGGCCTCTACGTTGGTTTTGGCGTCGGTGCCGGTGCCAACGTACACAAGCTCGGTAGCGATTTTATTCCAATCTCGCTGAACGGCATTGGTGGCGAAGGCGTCTATGGTGAGCTGACGGTTGGCTATGACTATATGGTCTCGCCCCGGTTCCTCATCGGAGGTCTGCTGGACGCTCACGTCGGCAACATCGGGACCACGCTGGACATTACGGGGTTCGACGCTTCGATCAAGGAAACCTATGGTTTCGACGCTGGCCTGCGTCTCGGCTACCTCTTGACGCCGAACACTCTGGGTTACGTGCTGGGTGGCTATTCCTGGCAGAAGTACAAGCTCGATACGAACGCCGGCTTCGACTTTGATTGGGATCAGAGCGGGTATTTTGTCGGAGGTGGCATCGAAACGGCCATCAACAGCAATTGGACGATCAAGACTGAGTATCGCTATACGCGCTTCGGGACCAAGGACGACCTTCTTTCCGACGCTGGTCTTGTCGGAGTTCCGGACGGTCTCCTCAATCTTGACACCTCGCGCCATACTTTCCAGATCGCAGCCAATTACCGTTTCGGGGCGCAGAACGGCGGCGGTGCTGCCTTTGAGACGCCAGCCTACAACTGGACCGGCTTCTATATCGGCGGCGCTGGTGGCGCCGGTGCATCCGTGCATCAGATCAACGTTCCGCCGCTCGGCGACCTGGAATTCAATGGTCTCGGTGGCGAAGGTGCCTTTGGTGAACTGAACGTCGGCTACGATCATGACTTCGGCAGCTGGGTCGCAGGCGTCATGGTCGATGCACGCTACTCCGGCATGACTTCCGAGCTGGAGCTCGGCGGCGGATCGATCAACGTCGATACCGACTATGGGTTCGATGTGTTGGGCCGCGTCGGCATGAAGATGAACGAATCGACGCTTGCCTATGCGCTTGCCGGCTACAGCTGGCAGCATTTCGATCTGAACGCTTCCGACCCGATCGGCGACATTCTCGACTGGGGTTCCAGCGGCTTCTCGGTTGGTGGCGGTCTGGAAACGGCTCTGTCCAGCAACGTTACCGTTGGTCTGGAATATCGCTATTCGCAGTTCGCCAAGAAGGACTTTTCTTCGGAATTCGGCGCACCTGACGACACCCTTACCGCGACTTCCTCTTTCCACACCGTGCGTCTCGGCGCGAAGTACAAGTTCAACTAAAAGGCCCTCCAGGCAAACAGTCTGAGCCCGTCGGCCATGCCGGCGGGCTTTTTTGTTGCGCGGAATACCTCGGCGCAAAGCCCAGGCAACAAAAAAGCGGAGCCAAAGCCCCGCTTCCTCGATGTCGAGATTTACCGCCGGTTCATCCGTGGTCGGCAAATCGATCGACAATGGCTTTCTATCGCGAATATGCGACGGGAGTACGACAACTGTTTCCAGGGGCTAATCTCAGCCTCAAGCGCGCTCGATGCGGCACTGGTAGCAATTGTTGCGCGCCGAACGGACATGGACGTAGGCGATCTCGTCGCGTTCGAACAGCGTCTCGGCCCGTGCAGCAATTGCCGTGGTCGGGATGACGCCGCCGCTGCCATAGACGATACGATCATCCCTGCCATAGCCGCGCACGATGTAGTCAGGGCTATCGAGAACCTCGGGCAGCGCCTCGCTCTCAGCGGCACCATCGCATTCCTCGGCATGCAGGAAGATCGGCCCGGTTTCGGCATAGGGCTGAAGCCCCGGGAATGGCCTGTATGCCAGAACAAGGTAGGCGTCGCCGGCTCCTATGTTCTTCAAGCAATGACGGCAAGGCATGCCGTCACCGTCGGAGATCTTTCGCTCGGGCATTTGGCCATAAGCATCGATCCCGCCGCGCTGCAACGTCCTGACATCTTCGGTCGGCAAAGCTTTGAACTGGATGGTCATCAAAAAATCTCCGGTGTCGTGACTGGAAATTATGTCCTTGAACCCTCGCCGCCCACCCGATTCCTGCCAAATGTCGAAGAGCCGGTCGCCCCTCGGCGATCGGCTCTCATCAAGTCCCGTCGGAGTTTCGGCTCAACGGATGAAATCGTCGAAGCGGCGCAGCGTCACCCGGCGATTCTGCCAGTTTTCGGTCTGCGTCCGCACCAGCAAAAACTCCTCACCGTAACCAACGGTTTCCAGGGCATGGCCGGGCACGCCGAATTCGCGCACCAGAGTGCGCTTGAGCGAAGCGGCGCGCTGTTCGGACAGGGCCTGGTTCGACTGGAAGGAGCCGACCGCGTCGGTATGGCCCTCGATCAGCACGCGGGCGCCGCGATCGCGGCGCAGGATGCGCCGCAGCGCGTCGGCAATGGTCTCGATCTTGTCATATTGCGAGTTGGCAATAGCCGCCGAACCGAAGGCGAAGTTGATCGACTGGATATCGATCGAGCGGGCCATGCGGCGCAAATCCGGGCGCCGCTTGAATTCGCGGATGGTGACGCGCTCGTTCGGCCGCAATTTCACACGCGGTGCCGCCTCGAGCTTCCGCTCGATCGTGGCGGCCGAAGGCGTTGTCGCCTGGGCCGCGGCCAGGCTTGGCATGGCAATGGCCGCGATCAGCGCGGCGGCAAGTGTACGGCGGGTCAGCATGTCTTCGTCTCCTTCGGCCTTGGCCGCATTGATGGTGCGGGCAACATGCCAAAAGCAGCCTGAAGGGCCGATGAACGACGGGTTCAGATTCGAGCTGGTATCAGCTTCCGGCTAGGGCCGCATGACGCTGGCCGCGCGCTCGGTGAAAGGCAGCGGATGGACGATTTCCTTCTTTTGCGCCACCGGTGCGAAGCCGAGCTTCTGGTAGAGCGGCAGAGCCGCCGGATGATCGAGCGTGCAGGTCTGCACCGTCACCCGCTTCGGCCCATGCGACCATGCGGCAGCGATCGCGGAGCCCAGGAACCAGCGGCCGATGCCTTGCCCGGTCGCATGTTCCATCATGCCGAAATAGGCGAGCTCGACTTCTTCCGGCAGATGCGGCTTGAGATCGAAGAAGCCGGCGGGCGCGCCGTCGAGGTAAAGGACCCTGATGTCGCGATCCTCGCGGTGGATGCCGGCGGAAAGCTCGTCGTCATCCAGCCTCAGCACATTGACCCAGTGCCATTTGCGCCCCACCCGGTCCATCAGATAGCGGTAGAAATGCAGCGGAATATCCTTGGTCTTCAGCAGCGCGACCTGACGGTTATACGGCACAGGCGGCGAATAGGCCGGCGGCATATGCATCTCGAGGAACGTCACCGTGACGTCAATGTCTTCCAACGTGCCGTTTTCCATCGTCTTCATTCCTTGCCGGTCACCACAGGCGTGTCGGAAAGCCCGCCCCACTCCGTCCAGGAGCCGTCGTAAAGCCTGTTGTTCGTATGGCCAAGCGTTTCCAGCGCCAGCGTCACCACCGCCGCGGTAATACCGGAGCCGCATGAAGTGACAATAGGTTTCGACAGATCGATGCCGGCCTCCTCGATCGCCTTGCGCAGCCGGTCCTTCGACAACAGCTCGCCATTTTCCGACAGCGCCGAATAGGGCAGATTGCGCGCGCCAGGCATATGGCCGGAGCGGATACCCGCGCGCGGCTCAGGTTCAGTGCCGGTGAACCGGCCCGGCCCCCGGGCGTCGGCGATCTGGCTCGCGCTGGTGTCGACGATCCCGCGCATGTCGGCGAGGCTGGCGACGCGCCCGGGGTCGAAATCGGCATGAAACACGCTTGGCGCGATCTTGGTCGGCTCAGCCGTCACCGGCCTGCCGGCGGCTTTCCAGCCATCGAAGCCGCCATCCAGAATATAGGTCTGGAAGACGCCCATCACCCGGAACATCCACCACGCCCGGGGCGCCGAGAAGAAACCCGGACCATCATAGATGACGATGGTGTCATCGGCCGAAACACCCATGGCGCCGACATACTGGGCGAAATGCTGCAGCGACGGCAAGGTATGCGGCAGGGGCGAATCCGGGTCCGAAACGGCATCCTGATCGAGAAATCGTGCGCCCGGGATGTGGGCCGACTCATACTCGCCGCGCGCATCGCGCTTCTGCGCCGGGAGATACCAGGATGCGTCGATGATCGTCAGGCCCGGCTCGCCGAGACGTTGCTGCAGCCAGTCTGCGTCGACGGTGAAGGGGCTGTCCTCGGCCATTTTGTTCTCCTGCTCGCTTTTTGGCGATCACTGTCCTGTTCAGTTTGCCGACATCGGCCCAAAGCGGATGCGGAAGCGCCGGTTCTCGCGGCCCTTCTTCTCGATCTTGCCGATGTGGATTTCGCCGACTTCGCCGGTGCTCTTCACATGGGTGCCGCCGCAGGGCTGGCTGTCCACCGAGGCGTTGTCGCCGATACAGACCAGGCGGATCTTGCCGGTGCCGACCGGCGGCCGCACGTTCTTGGATTTCACCAGGCCGGGATTGGCGGCCAGGTCCTCGTCACTGATCAGCCTGACAAAGATCGGATGATCGGCCCGCACCAGGTCCATCAGCCCGGCGGTAACGTCCTCCTTGGTGAAGCCGGCATCGGGAGCGTCGAAGTCGACGCGGCTGTCATCCTCGGAAACCGAAGCACCGGTGATCGGGAACGGGCAGACGACGGTGAGCAGGTGGCAAGCCGCGTGCATGCGCATCAGGAGATGCCGCCGCTCCCAGTCGATCGCCAGCCTCAGCGCCTCGCCCACCTGCGGAACCGCCTGCTCCGGCGCTGGCACGTGTATGATCTCGTCCTTGGTCTCACCGGTGAGGGTGGCGGCAATGGCGATGCGGCTGCCGTCGCTACGCTCGAGATAACCGGTATCGCCCGGTTGGCCACCCGACGTGGCGTAGAAGATCGTCCGGTCGAGGATGATACCGCCGCGATCGTTGACGGCAACGACCGTTGCGTCCGCCGTCTGCAGGTAGGCATCGTCGCGAAACAGGGCGTCCGTCCTGTTTGCCATCACGCGACCTTTTCGAACGGCACCGGAATTGTGCTCTTCAGCTCCATCCAGCCTGGCACCGGCAGCTGCTTCTCGCGCAGGAATTCCGGGTTGAACAGTTTTGATTGATAGCGCGTGCCATAATCACAAAGAATGGTCACGATGGTGTGGCCGGGACCTAATTCCCTGGCCAGACGGATCGCGCCGGCTATGTTGATGCCGGTCGAGCCGCCGACGCAAAGGCCCTCTTCCTGGATCAGGTCGAAGACGATCGGCAGCGCATCCTCATCGGGGATCTGGAATGAAAAATCCGGCGTGAACCCTTCGAGGTTGGCGGTGATGCGCCCCTGCCCGATGCCTTCGGTGATCGAGCTGCCTTCGGACTTCAGCTCGCCGCTGGTGTAGAAGGAATAGAGCGCGGCCCCCAGCGGATCGGCGAGCGCGATCTTCACATCCCGGCTTTTGGCTTTCAGTCCGGAGGCGACGCCGGCCAGCGTGCCGCCGGAGCCGACCGCCGACACGAAACCGTCGACCTTACCGCCGGTCTGGTTCCAGATCTCCTCCGCCGTGGTGCGGATATGGCCGTCACGGTTGGCGACATTATCGAACTGGTTGGCCCAGATGGCGCCGTTGGGCTCGGTCCTTGCCAGTTGCTCGGCCAGCCGCCCCGATAGTTTCACGTAATTGTTGGAGTTCTTGTAAGGCACCGCAGGCACCTCGATCAGCTCGGCGCCGAGCAGTCTGATCGTGTCCTTCTTTTCCTGGCTCTGTGTGTCGGGAATGACGATGACGGTGCGGTATCCCAGCGCCTTGGCGACCACCGTCAGCCCGATGCCGGTATTGCCCGCCGTTCCCTCGACGATCACACCGCCGGGCTTCAGCAGCCCGCGCTTCTCGGCGTCGCGGATGATGAACAGGCCCGCGCGATCCTTGACCGACTGGCCCGGATTCATGAATTCGGCCTTGCCCAGGATCTCGCAACCGGTTTGTTCCGAAGCTTTGTTGAGGCGGATCAGAGGCGTGTTGCCGATCGCGTCGATCACAGAACAGGGCATTCAGGATTCCTTGTGTAGGTGCGCCGAAACCCTAGAAACCCGAAGCTGCGGTTTCAAGGCAAGAATTTGTCTGGTCCAGTCGCATTTGCGGCACTGTTATCGCGCCAACGCTTCTCAACATCGCCTTCATGCCCCACAGTTCATTTCCGCACGGCGATGAAAAGCACCCTTTTCATTCGATTTCTTCACCGCTAGAGCAAAGCACCAACAAGTCGACAGGGCGCAGCATGACACTCTACCGGGCTAACCCGAAGCACGGCGTCGCCTGGATCACGGGCGGCTCAAGCGGCATCGGCCGTGCCCTGGCCAGGGATCTTGCTTCCCAAGGCTATGCCGTCGCGGTGACGGCGCTTGACGACGATCCGATCGACACGCTTGTCGTCGAGACCGCGCAGATGCCGGGCAGTGTCACGGCCTTTCCTTGCGATGTCACCGACGAGCCGCGCATGGCAAGAACCGTCGCCGCGATCGAGAAGGAACTCGGTCCCATCGTGCTCGCCATCTTCAATGCAGGGAACTACATTTCGACGCCGGGGGAGAACCTTGTCGTCAATGATTTTCGCCGGTCCTTCGAGGTCAATTATTTCGGCATCATCAACGGCCTCGTGCCCGCGGTCGAACGCATGCGTGTGCGGGCGCGCGGCCATGTCGTGCTGGTCGGCTCCGTGACATCCTATTTCGGCTGGCCGACAACGGCCGCCTATGGCGGCACCAAGGCGGCCATCAACATCCTGGCCGAGTCGCTGAAGTATGATTTCGACAAGATGAACGTGCGTATCCAGGTGTTCAATCCCGGCTTCATCGACACCCCGCTGACCGAGAAGAACATGCTGCCCATGCCGGGACTGATGCCGGTCAGCCGCGCATCGCGCCGCATGGCGCGGGGCATCAAGTCCGGCGGCTTCGAAGTCCATTTCCCGCGCCGGACAAGCTGGCCCCTGAAACTGCTCGGCCTGCTGCCGAGGCCGCTGTGCAGAGGGTTTATCGGCCTGATGACCAGTTGGAAGGCGCGGCCTCTGCATTACGACCGCAAGCCGCCGATCGAATAGGACGCCAGCGAAATTGGCAGGCTCCCCGTTTCGGGCCGCCGTCGCCATGGTTGAGACAAATGCTGCGTGGAGTCTGCGATGGGGCGACGGATCGTGCTTGCTGTGCTGGGCCTTGTCGCCATTCTCGCACTGGCCTTCGTGCTCGGCCCGCGCGTTCGCGTCGACACCACGATCCGTTTCGATCCCTCGCTCATCGCTGACGATCCGCAGGCCTATGTGGCAAAGGCCGAAGCCGCCATCCCCGGAATCCGCGACGGGCTGGAGAAAGAGATCGTCTGGGCCGATCCGATGGTGCATGCCAGGACCCCGCTGTCGATCGTCTACATCCACGGCTTTTCCGCATCGAAGGGCGAAATCCGCCCGCTGCCGGACGAAGTGGCGGAACAGCTCGACGCCAATCTCTTCTACACACGCCTTACCGGTCACGGGCAGGATGGCGCGGCGATGACGCAAGGCAGCATCAACGCCTGGATCAACGACTATGAGGAAGCACTCGCCATTGGCCGGGCGATCGGCGACAAGGTGATCGTCATCTCGACTTCGACCGGCGGCTCGCTGGCGGTCTGGGCGGCAACGCAGTCCGGTGCATCGGACGGGGTGGCGGCGATCGCGTTCATCTCGCCGAATTTCGGCGTCAAGGCTTCGGGCGCCGAGATCCTGACCATGCCGTGGGGCAAACAGATCGCCAGGCTGGTCGCCGGCAAGGAACACAGCTTCGTGCCGCGCAACGCGCTGCATGAAAAATTCTGGACCACCCGCTATCCAATCGAAGCGACCTTGCCGATGCAGGCGTTGACCGAGCTTGCCTATCGCGCGCCGGTGGAGAAGGCGACCATCCCTGCACTGTTCATCTTTTCTGATTCGGACAAAGTGGTGCGGGCCGACCGCACCCGCGAGATTGCCGGGCGCTGGGGTGCGCCGCATGAACTGGTTCCGGTCGACGACACCGGCGACCCGGACAATCACGTCATTGCCGGCGACGCGCTGTCGCCATCGACCACGGCGTTTCTGGCGCAAAGGATCGCCGTTTGGATCGAAGCTGTGGTGAAGTAGGCAGACGAAAAAAGGCGACCGAAGCATCGCTTCAGCCGCCCTTTCCTTGGTCTGTCCCGGCAATCAGCCAGCCTGAGCTTGACTGACTACAACGCTGGCTACTTACGCAGCCCGCGCAGCCGGACGCTTGCCGCCGAAGCGACGCTTGTTGTTGCCTTTGAAGGCCGGCTTGGCGCCTTCCGGCTTGCGCTCGCCTGCGAAGGCAGGCTTGTCGCCGAAGCGCTTCTTGCCAAAGCCGTTGCCCTTGTTCTCGCCACCGGGCCGCCTGCCGTCGCGACGGCCATTGCGGTCGTTGCGATCATTGGCCGGCTCGAAGCGCTCGTTCTTTTCAGCCGGATTGCGCAGCGGATCGGGGCTGCCGAGATGGTCGGCAACGATCGGCAGCTTGGTACGGATGATGCGCTCGACCTGGCGCAGCTTGCTGTTTTCCGAAGGATCGCAAAGCGTGATCGCGATGCCGTCCATGCCGTTGCGGCCGGTACGGCCGATGCGGTGGACGTAGCTCTCGGCTTCATCAGGCAGGTCGAAATTCACGACATGGCTGATGCCGGGCACGTCGATGCCGCGCGCCGCGATGTCAGTCGCCACCAGAATGCGCACCGAACCGTCGCGGAAATCGTTCAGCGCTTTCTGGCGGGCGTTCTGCGACTTGTTGCCGTGGATGACAGCGGCCTTGAATCCGTCGCGCTCGAGGTCCTTGGTCACCCTGTCGGCACCATGCTTGGTGCGCGAAAAGATGATGACGGACTTCATCGCCTCGTCGGCGAGCATCGTCGACAACACCTGGCGCTTCTGCTTGGTGCGGGCAAAGACGACGCCCTGCACGATCTCGGCCGCCGCCGTGCTTTGCGGCGCGACTTCGACACGAATCGGGTTCTTCAGCAGGCCCTTGGCCAGTTCGGCGATTTCATTGGGCATGGTCGCCGAAAACAGCACCGTCTGACGGTTGGGCGCGGTCGCCTTGGCGATGCGCTTGACGTCGTTGATGAAGCCCATGTCGAGCATGCGGTCGCCTTCGTCCAGCACCAGCCATTTGGTGTCGGCAAGCACGAGGTCGCCCTCACGCACCAGATCGGTCAACCGGCCTGGCGTTGCGATCAGGATGTCGACGCCGGGCGCAACCTTCTTCACTTGGCTGAAACGCGAGACGCCGCCAAGAACGAGCGCGGTCGAGACATGCGCGCCCTTGGCGAGGATCTTGATCGTGTCTTCGATCTGCACGGCGAGTTCGCGCGTCGGCGCCAGAATCAGCGCACGTGCCGTCTTCGGCCGGCGCTTGGTGCCAAGCGCAATGATCTTCGACAAGATCGGCAGCGCGAAGGCCGCGGTCTTGCCGGAGCCGGTCTGGGCGATGCCGAAAATGTCACGGCCTTCCATCTGCGGCGGGATCGCCTGTGCCTGGATCGGCTTCGGCTCGGCGAATCCGGCGTTGTGGGTGGCCTTGAGCAGCGCACCCGTAATACCCAGTGCCGCGAAACCGGTGAGTTCCGCACTGTTGCTACCGGGCAAAGTGTTTTCGTTGGTCAAAATAATCTTCTTTCACGCGGCTTCTGGCCGCAAACATCGATGGCGGCAGGGCGCAACCTGCCGTCGAAAAATCTGTGATGAACGACAAGGCGGGCGGACGTATTCGTCCACTCGGCTGCGCTGTCGTGCCCGCAGGCATCATGCCACGGGGCTTTTTCGCCGCTTTGTGATTTACCGGAAAAAGGGCCGATATACCGGAAAGAGGGAAAACAGACGCAACCAGTCTCATTCGTCGAGAAGGCCGGATTCGTTCCCGGCCCAAGCGCCTATGGGCTGCATATGGCTGAGTTCGCCCTCAATTGCAAGGGGCTTCATGTTGCAGCGCAGCAAAACCTGTGGCGCAAGCGGCGCTTGCGCTCGCTTGCCGGCACGATTACGACGAAATGCCGCTGGCTTGGGAGGTAATCGATGAAAGACGTTCTCAAGGAACTCGAGCGCCGCCGCGAGATCGCCCGCATGGGCGGCGGCCAGGTCCGCATCGATGCCCAGCACAAGAAGGGCAAGCTCACCGCGCGCGAACGCATCGAGGTGTTTCTCGACGAGGGCTCGTTCGAGGAATTCGACATGTATGTCGAGCACCGCTCGACCGACTTCGGCATGGAGAACACCAAGATCGCCGGCGACGGCGTCGTCACCGGCTGGGGCACCGTCAACGGCCGCCCGGTCTACCTCTTCGCCAAGGACTTTACCGTATTCGGCGGCTCGCTGTCGGAAGCGCATGCCGAGAAGGTCATCAAGGTGCAGGAGATGGCGCTGCGCAACCGGGCGCCGATCATCGGCCTCTATGATGCCGGCGGCGCGCGCATCCAGGAGGGCGTCGCGGCCCTCGGCGGCTATGCCGAGATCTTTCAGCGCAACGTGCTGGCCTCCGGCGTCATTCCGCAGATTTCGGTGATCATGGGACCGTGCGCCGGCGGCGACGTCTATTCGCCTGCGATGACCGACTTCATCTTCATGGTGCGCGACACCTCCTACATGTTCGTCACCGGGCCGGATGTGGTGAAGACGGTGACCAACGAAACGGTGACCGCTGAGAGCCTCGGCGGCGCCTCCGTCCACACGACGAAATCGTCGATCGCCGACGGCGCCTATGACAATGACGTCGAGGCGCTGCTGCAGATGCGCCGGCTGGTCGACCTGTTGCCGGCTTCCAACACATCGGAGCTTCCCGAAATCGAATGCTACCAGTCGGTCACCGACCATGATTTGTCGCTCGACCGGCTGATTCCCGACAACGCCAACAAGCCCTACGACATCAAGGAACTGATCCTGAAGGTCGCCGATGAAGGCGACTTCTTCGAAATCCAGCAGAATTTTGCCAAGAACATCGTCACCGGCTTCGGACGCGTCGAGGGCCGCACCGTCGGCTTCGTCGCCAACCAGCCTATGGTGCTGGCCGGCGTGCTCGATTCCGACGCCAGCCGCAAGGCGGCCCGTTTCGTGCGCTTCTGCGATTGTTTTTCGATCCCGATCGTCACCTTCGTCGATGTCCCCGGCTTCCTGCCCGGCACCGCGCAGGAATATGGCGGGCTGATCAAGCATGGCGCGAAACTCCTGTTCGCCTATGCCGAGGCCACCGTGCCGAAGATCACCGTCATCACCCGCAAAGCCTATGGCGGCGCCTATGATGTGATGGCGTCAAAGCACCTGCGCGGCGACATGAATTATGCCTGGCCGACCGCGCAGATCGCGGTGATGGGAGCCAGGGGAGCGGTCGAGATCATCTACCGCAAGGACATCGGTGACGCCGAAAAGATCGCAGCCCACACAAAGGCTTACGAGGATCGCTTCCTGTCGCCCTTCGTCGCCGCCGAGCGCGGCTATGTCGACGAGGTGATCATGCCGCACTCGACCCGCCGCCGCATCGCGCGCGCGCTGCGCATGCTGCGCAACAAGGACATGCAGAACCCCTGGAAGAAGCACGACAACATACCGCTGTGAGAATCATGCGCGTCAGAGAAACGTTTGACAGCACAATCCTCAGAGACTTTTATCAAGGTCGAGAGACGCCGATCGATCGCGAACAAGACGAGCTGAATTCAAGGCGCAGAAAATTCAAAAACATACTCGAGAACGATACAGATTTTTATCTTCTCCATCGATGTACGAATATCTCTGCTGGCTGGCTTTCTATGTTGGCGGCTTCCGTTGTTGAAGATTTCGCAAACGCTCCGAAAACGTCTGAGCCGCTGGACGAGCAAGTTGCTGCCTTAGCTTTTTTCTCGCGTCTTGCGAACGATCTATGGGCTATAATTGAACTTATCGAGACGGGATTCGACTTACAGGCTCGTGCGCTGACAAGAAGTTATCTCGAGCACGTCGACGCGCTGATTTGTTGCATACAAGACAAAGAATTAACGAAAGAATTCGTGCGCGCTGTTGAACCGGAGGATTCTAACGCTTTCTGGCACAAATATATAAGTAAGAACAAGCTAAAGGTCAGAGTGTCAATTTTCATCTCCGAAAAGATTGGCGTTCAAAATAGCAAACTTGTCGACATTCTTCGCGAGGACGCGGAATTATCCGGGTCGATGCTACTGCATCCAACCGTTACAGCGGGTCTTTCGACGGCATTTGGTAACGAAGACGGCGACTATGAGTCGTACCCTATTTTTCCGACGCCTCTAGCCGCCTCTGTTGGGATACTTCGTACAATTCTCATTCATCTTTTCTGGCTCTGGTTTGCCATGGAGTCACTTCCCAAGATTGCAGCTGGCCAATGGCGAAGCCTCTTTCTAACTGATGCGCTACAAAACAATCGCGAACTGGATCGATTTGCGAATATCTATTCCAAGATGTTTGGATTTCTCTTGGACAATCAACTGCTTATGATTGTTTCCGACTCAAATGAGGTGCCGATAGCCGGCTCCTAGCTAGCAGTTACCTGGACCTGCCGAGTAAAATTGCGGCTCCAGGCGCCAAGGGCATAGTCGAGATGATCGCCACAACTACAAAGCTGTAGCGGAAGGGCTTTGACGCTCACTCCTCTGCCGCCGCGCCAAACCCCGCCCCCATGGTGGCGCGGCTGCCCCAGGGCGTCGCGTGGTTGTCGATGCGCATCTGGAAGGTGAAATAGGTGGGCGAGCAGAAGCCGATGCCTTTGACCTTGCCGATGCCCGGCGTGTCCGGCGGCAGCGACTGGCACATATAGTCCTCGCGGCAGAAATGATCGGCCGAACAGGCCGGCCGGTTGCCGCGATTGACTGCGCCGCCGAGACATTGGTCGAAATTGTTGGTGGCCACGCAGATGTCGAATTTCTTGCCGCCGACCAGCCCGCAGATTTCGTTCGGCATCGGCTTGCCGGCTTTGAAGGCCGCGAATGCACGGTCCTTGTCGTCGCAGCCGCGATAGGCGATGCCTCCAGGCACGCCGATCTTCGGCGGACGGCAGGTGTAGGCGGTACGGGAAATGTCCGGGGCGAAGGCCGCGAACTGGCCCGATCTGCTGTAGCGGTCGTTGAAAGGCTGCGCCGCGTTGCTGGCGATCGAGCCGGTCAGGCAGGGATGGCCGGAAAACATTTTTTCGCTGTCCTTGGGCAGCAGGCATTGCGCCAGTTTCGTGTGCACGCCCGAAGCGGTGGCCAGCGGCGTGCAGATGGTACCACTCCTGCACTGCCAGGTCGCGCCGAAGCGGGTCGCATCTTCCTGCATCAAGCACGGCATGGCCATCTCCGCCGGCGCGTAATCGACCGCGCCGGCGTTCGTCCAGACCGCCGGCGGCGCAAAGGAGAGCGGACGGAAGCGGTTCGGCTGCTTGCCTTCGGCCGTGGCGGCGAGCCACGCCTGGCGCCGCGGGATCTCGGCATGAAGATGCGGCGAAACCCCGACCTCGATGCGGTTCAACGGCGATGTCGTCTTGTCGTCTAGCCCGATGAAATGGAAACCGGCGGTCGAACCGGCCTGATGGCAACCCTGGCAGGCGCCATTGTCCAGCCGCTCGACCAGCGCTTCCGGCGTGCGCAGCAGTTTCAGCGCGGAATAGTCGAGCGATGCGAATTCCTTGGGTCGGTATAATTGCGTAAACGGATGATTGGCCTGCCGCGCGCTGCCGAAGGTCGACCACGAGATGATTTTCCTGGCCAGGAACTCGTCGGGGATTTCATAGACGCCTTCATCGACCGCCGGCAGGTTGGCGCCGACATAGGCGGCGAGCCGTGCTTTCAGCGCCACGTCTTGCGAGAGCCGCGCGGTGTCGGGCGTGTTCTCCAACGGCTTCTCGCTGATATCAGCCCCATCGATGCCGAATATCCGCATGAGATAGGCGGCCTGGCCGCCAAACTCGGTTTCCTGGCCGGAGGGAAAGCGCACCACCTGTGCGTTGAGCTCCAGCTGCTTGAAGGTCAGCCCGGCTTTCTCCAGCGGTCCACCGGTCAGCCAGCCGGCATCGACGCTCTCGTCAAGCTGTGGTGTCCAGCGCCCGGCAACGCCGACGCAGCCGCCATCGGCATCGGACGCGGCGCTGTAGACGGCATTGAAATTGAACGGCAGGCGCGACGCCAGCAGCTTGCCGTTCTTGCGAAAGCTGTAGGCCAAGCGGTAGATGAAGCGCACCTCGCCGCAGCTCCTGTCGCCCTGCAGCACTGCGAAGTCGCGACGATCGAGCCGGTTGACCACGCCGACCAGCCGGAAGCGAGCGGCATCGGTCTTCAGCCAGCGCATGTCCATGATGCGGCCGACATTGCCGTCTGTCACCTCGTAGAGCGGCCGCCCGCCGGCCTTCATCTCGGCCCTCAGGGCCGCGACATCAGAAGCAACCGTTTCGACGATGGCGTGATAGGCCGGCGCCTCGTCGTAAAGCGTCTTCAGGCCGTCCTCGCCGTCGACCCCGAAAACATCGGCGAAACCGAAACCCTTGGCATCGAGCGCGGCGAGCACCGCCGGATTGTCGACGACGGTCACAGGACCTTCGGCGCGCGCCGTCGGCGCCATGAAGACAGCGATTAGGGTGGCAAGCAACAGAGCGAGCGCAAGGCTCATTCAGGCAGCCTTTCGCGCGTCGAAGAGTTCACGCAACACCGGCAGCAGCGCCAGCGGCAGATCCTCGGCGATCAAGCCGGGTCCGAACCGGCTGCCGGCTTCGGCATGCAGCCACACCGCCGCGCAGGTGCCCTCGAAGGGCGGCATACCTTGTGCGAGCAAACCGGCAATGATGCCCGACAGCACGTCGCCTGACCCGGCTGTGGCCAGCCACGGTGCACCGTTGGAGTTGATCGCCGCTTTGCCATCGGGCGCTGCTATGACCGTGTCGGCGCCCTTGTAGACGATGACGGCATTGGCCCGCGCGGCAGCCGCCCGCGCCTTGTCCAATTTCGACATGGTTTTGTCCCCGGCGATATCTGGGAACAAGCGGCCGAATTCACCCTGATGCGGCGTGATCACCAACGCTGGCGCGTTCAGGTGACGGGCGGCTTCGAACAGCGCCTGCGGCTGATGGGCCATAGATGTAATGGCGTCAGCATCAAGCACGATCGCTCCTCCGTGGTTTGCGGTTTGCGATGCGCGTGCACCCTCCGCCAAGGTCTTGATCAGTTGCAGGGCGAAATCGCCGACCTTGGGCTTTGGCCCGAGCCCCGGTCCAAACACCAGCGCCTCGGGATGGCGCGCCGTCAGAAATTCCTGCACCTCCTCGAGTGACCCCGCCTCTCGCAGCATGATCGAGGTGAGGTGTGTCGCGTTCACCTGCAGGGCATTGCCAGGCGACAGCACGGTGACCGCCCCTGCCCCGCTTCTCGCGGCGGCCATCGCCGACAGCCGCGCCGCGCCGGTAGCACTGGGACCGCCGGAAAAGACGCCGACATGGCCGCGCTTGTATTTGTGCGCATCGACCGCCGGCAGGGGAAATTCCCGCAACCACAGGTCCGGCACATTCTCGAAGGTCGAGACAGCCAGCTGGGCGATGATGCCGTCATCGATGCCGATATCGGCGAGCACGATTTCACCGCATTGCCCGCGCCCCGGCAGCAGCAGGTGGCCGGGCTTTTTCCGGGCGAAGGTAACGGTGAGTTCGGCGCGAAACGCCCTGCTCAATATTTCGCCGCTGGCACCTGAGACGCCCGACGGCAGGTCGATCGCGACCACAGGCAGGCGCAGGGCTGTCACGGTATCGACAGCTTTCGCGGCATCGCCGGACAGCGGCTTGGACAGCCCTGCCCCATAGAGCGCGTCGATCACGATCGAGCCAGGCTCGGCGTCGAAACCGGACAGCGGCCGGGGCTTGATCGGGCATTCCGCGGCGGCGAGCGCCGCATCGCTTTCCGGCCTCGGCGCTCCGGATGACCAGATCGTTGTGCCGACGCCGCTGCCGGCCAGCAGGCGTGCGACGACATAGCCATCGCCGCCATTGTTGCCGGGCCCGCACAGCACATGGATGTGCTTTGCCGAGGGATAGCGCTTGAGAACCTCGGCCGCGACCGCTTCGCCCGCGCGCCGCATCAGGCTGATTCCATCGGCCGGACCGGCCGCGATCGTCAGCCGATCAGCCTCGCTCATTTGGGCCGGGGAAAGAAGTTCGTTGCTCATGGATTGCCGATCCGCATGCTATCAAGCATTGTCCAATTTCGACCCTAAGCAAACAAGGGGGAGTTGCCGAGATCTGCAGCCATAACGTCGGCACGAAGGCATCGCGGGCAGAAAATTGCCTGCGGGATAGGCGATGTGCCTGATTTTTGTGCGGACGCGGGTGCTGGCGCTGTGTAGGCTCTGGCAGCCCATGCCGCATCCGGTGCAGCGAATGACGCGAATTTGCATCCCGGTGCGGCGCGGCTTTGAAATCTTATGAGACCGCTTCGAATCCGCTGAATTGGCACAGTTCGTGCTTGATGGAGGCGCAAGCGGGGGGTCACAACCCGTTTTTTTGGCAGTGGAGGCCACTTTTTACATGAAAAAGATCGAAGCGATCATCAAGCCATTCAAGCTGGACGAAGTGAAGGAAGCGCTTCAGGAAGCCGGACTGCAAGGCATCACTGTCACCGAGGCAAAAGGCTTCGGTCGTCAGAAGGGCCACACCGAACTCTATCGCGGCGCCGAATATGTCGTCGATTTTCTGCCCAAGGTGAAGATCGAGGTCGTGCTTGGCGACGACGCGGTGGAAGGCGCTATCGAAGCCATCCGCAAGGCGGCCCAGACGGGCCGCATCGGTGACGGCAAGATCTTCGTTTCCAACATCGAGGAAGTCGTGCGGATACGCACCGGCGAAACGGGCATGGACGCGGTCTGACCTGACCGGCCCTCCTCCTGAAAACGTCATCATCAAAAAACGTCATCACACAGGGATACAAGACATGACGACAGCCAAAGACATCATGAAGCAGATCAAGGACAACGACGTGAAATTCGTCGACCTGCGCTTCACAGACCCGAAGGGCAAGCTGCAGCACGTGACGATGGATGTCATCGAGGTCGAGGAAGACATGTTCGCCGATGGCGTGATGTTCGACGGCTCTTCGATTGCCGGCTGGAAGGCCATCAACGAGTCCGACATGGTGCTGATGCCCGATCCGGACACGGTTCATATGGACCCGTTCTTCGCCCAGTCGACCATGGTCATCCTGTGCGATATCCTCGATCCGGTTTCGGGTGAATCCTACAACCGCGATCCGCGCGGCACGGCCAAGAAGGCCGAGGCCTACATGAAGGCCGAAGGCATCGGCGACACCATCTATGTCGGCCCGGAAGCCGAATTCTTCGTCTTCGACGACGTGAAGTACAAGGCCGACCCTTACAACACCGGCTTCAAGCTTGACTCGACCGAGCTGCCGTCCAATGACGACACCGATTACGAGACCGGCAATCTCGGCCACCGCCCGCGCGTTAAGGGCGGCTACTTCCCGGTGCCGCCGATCGACAGCGCGCAGGACATGCGCTCGGAAATGCTGACCGTGCTCGCCGAGATGGGCGTGCGCGTCGAAAAGCATCACCATGAGGTGGCGGCGGCCCAGCACGAACTCGGCATCAAGTTCGACGCACTGGTGCGCAACGCCGACAAGATGCTGATCTACAAATATGTCGTCCACCAGGTCGCCAACGCCTATGGCAAGACGGCCACCTTCATGCCGAAGCCGATCTTCGGCGACAACGGCTCGGGCATGCACGTCCACATGTCGATCTGGAAGAACGGCAAGCCGACCTTCGCCGGCAATGAATATGCCGGTCTGTCGGAAAGCTGCCTGTTCTTCATCGGCGGCGTCATCAAGCATGCCAAGGCGATCAACGCCTTCACCAACCCGCTGACCAATTCCTACAAGCGTCTGGTGCCAGGCTATGAAGCGCCGGTGCTGCTCGCCTATTCGGCGCGCAACCGCTCGGCGTCCTGCCGTATCCCGTTCGGCTCGTCGCCGAAGGCCAAGCGCGTCGAGGTCCGCTTCCCCGATCCGGGCGCGAACCCCTACCTCGCCTTCTCCGCGCTGCTGATGGCCGGCCTCGACGGTATCAAGAACAAGATCCATCCCGGCCAGCCGATGGACAAGGATCTCTACGACCTGCCGCCGAAGGAGTTGAAGAAGATCCCGACCGTCTGCGGCTCGCTGCGCGAAGCCCTGCAGAGCCTCGACAAGGACCGCGGCTTCCTGAAGGCTGGCGGCGTCTTCGACGACGACCAGATCGACAGCTACATCGAGTTGAAGATGGCCGAAGTGATGCGCTTCGAAATGACCCCGCATCCGGTCGAATACGACATGTACTACTCGGTCTGAGATTTCAATCTCAGTCCAGATTAGCTATAATGCTCAAGCCCTTGAAAGACTTCGCTCTTTCAAGGGCTTTTTGCTGCGCTCCAATAGGAATTGCCAGCAAGTCTCGCATGCGGCAGCCGTGCATGGACAGCCGTATCCGCCTTTCGTCTTCGACGGTCATAGGATGCCCGGATTCTTGAACCCACGGTCCATGGGAGCGGGCGGCTTGCGCGCGTCGGTCCGGTGACTTCAATGACAACTCGACGGTGTTCAGTAAATGAGCATGGGAGGCCGCTCGGTCGCCAACGTCGGAGCCAGGAGCGAGCGGAGCACTGTCTCAGGCTACAGTGACCGCTCGTCCGGCGCCCACGCCAATGCCGCCGTTCAAGAAAACCCCGCCCGTCCGAACAGCATTGCGTGACGTAACCCCAAGGCCTGCGAATACGCATGCCGTAGCGTGATCTGTCAACGTCGCAAGCCGGGCCGCGAATGACCGATTCTGCTGTATGAACAGATGCTTATGGAAGGCCCTTTGCCCCGGATAAGGGCTGGAAAAGGCGCTTTTCCGGGCTTTATAGCGAGTGATCGCCGGAGGCTCACATGGCTGCGGCAAGAACTCCCGGGCGATTTGCGACCGCGTGAATTCCCTGACTTTTTCTGGGTATGTTTTCCCAGGAATGCCGTCAGCCGGGTAACGGCCAAAAAAGAACCCCGGCGCGAAACGTCGGGGTCTTCTTGTCATGCAGTCCGAAACGCTTACGCGGCGGCCGAAACCTGGGCGCTTGCCGGAACCGAGGCGATCGTCTTCAGGATCTGCGAGGCGATCTGGTAGGGGTCGCCCTGCGAGTTCGGACGGCGGTCTTCCAGATAACCCTTGTAGTCGCTTTTGATGAAGGAATGTGGCACGCGGATCGAGGCGCCACGGTCGGCAATGCCATAGCTGAACCGGTTCCACGGCGCGGTCTCGTGCTTGCCGGTCAAACGCTTGTCGTTGTCCGGGCCGTAGACGGCGATGTGATCCATCAGGTTCTTGTCGAAGGCCGCCATCAGCGCTTCGAAATAGGCCTTGCCGCCGACTTCGCGCATATAGGCGGTCGAGAAGTTGGCGTGCATGCCCGAGCCGTTCCAGTCGGTGTCGCCGAGCGGCTTGCAGTGGTATTCAATGTCGATGCCGTACTTCTCGGTCAGGCGCTGCATCAAATAGCGGGCCATCCACATCTGGTCGGCGGCTTTCTTGGAGCCCTTGCCGAAAATCTGGAATTCCCACTGGCCCTTGGCAACTTCGGCGTTGATGCCTTCGTGGTTGATGCCGGCGGCGAGGCAGAGGTCGAGATGCTCCTCGACGATCTGGCGCGCAACGGAGCCGACGTTGGAGTAGCCGACGCCGGTATAGTATGGACCCTGCGGTGCGGGATAGCCGCTCTCGGGGAAGCCGAGCGGCCGGCCGTCCTTGTAGAAGAAATATTCCTGCTCGAAGCCGAACCAGGCGCCCTCGTCATCGAGGATGGTGGCGCGCTTGTTGGATGCATGCGGCGTGACGCCATCGGGCATCATGACTTCGCACATGACCAGCACGCCGTTGGTGCGGGCGGGATCCGGATAGACCGCAACCGGCTTCAGCACGCAATCGGAGCTGTGCCCTTCGGCCTGCTGGGTCGAGGAACCATCGAAGCCCCACAGCGGCAGCTGCTCGAGATCAGGGAATTCGGCGAATTCCTTGATCTGCGTCTTGCCGCGAAGGTTGGGGACCGGGGTATATCCATCGAGCCAGATATACTCGAGCTTGTATTTCGTCATTCTAGCCTCTCGTTGCTTGATCACCGAACACTGAACGGCGTCGACATGCGTCTGCCGTCAGCAGCCGGCCTGCCGCATCCTTAGAATGCAATTCGTGTGCCATTCTTGGTCCGGAGGGTGCGGCAAAATTGACGCGGCATCTGCTCGAAAGTCGGTGAGCGCCTAAGCAATGCGCTCGGATCCATCACAATCGTTCTTTGCACAAATAGTGTGCAAATACTGATCTTTTCATAGGCATATTGCCTAACTTGATTGCAGACCTTATCTTCGGACCAAGTTGAATCGACAAGGTTCGGCGGAAGAAAGGAACCCGGCAATGGAAATCATTTCCACACGACCGTCGGCCAAAATTCTGATGTTCCCGGCGGCAGCGCGCCTCTCTGCCTCAAATTTGAGCGGAAGGGCTAAGTTTGCGGCAGAGCTTGCCTCGCTGCGTGGTGCCCGGACGGATTTCGGCGACGGCTGGTATCATGATGCGGCCATCGAGGAAGAGGCCCGGGGCCGCAAGAGCTGACAACAGGGGCAATCGGCCCTCGTCAACGAACTGGCCTGAAAAGAAAAAGCCCGGCGCGATTGCTCGCGCCGGGCTTTCTTTTGACCGCCTGGTCCTGCCTACTCCTTGGCGTGCAGGTCGGTGCCAAGCGTGTCCTTGACGAAGATCATGCCGATGACCAGCGTTATCGCCGCGATCACCACCGGATACCAAAGGCCGTAATAGATGTCGCCCTTGTAGGCACTGAGCGCGAACACGGTGGCCGGCAGCAGGCCGCCGAACCAACCATTGCCGATGTGATAGGGCAGCGACATGCCGGTGTAGCGAATGCGGGTCGGGAACATCTCGACCAGGATCGCCGCGATCGGCCCGTAGACCATGGTCACGAACAACACCAGAATGAATAGGATGCCGATCGTCATCGGCCAATTCACGGCCGCCGGATCGGCGTACATGGCGAACGCGCCGCCGCCCGGAATATTGTAGACGGTGACTTCGGGTGCGCCCGCTGCCTCGTCGGTGGTCAGCAGCTTGTCCTTGACCGCCTGGTCGATCGGCACCGTCGCCTTCTCACCGGCGCGGATGGCGGCGGCGTCCAGCTTCAGTTCCGGGTTGGCGGCGACAAACGCGTCGAGCTTCTGGTCCGCAACCTTGATTGCCGCGCGCTTCAGCGGATAGCCGCCGTCGCGCAACGACATGTTGACGGCTTTCACGAAGGCCGCGTCCTTGGCCTTGGCCTGATCGCCGGCGGCGACAGCATCGTAGGAATCCACCGTCTCGTTGCCGATCTTGACCGATGCGGGTGTTCCGGCCGCGGCCGTCGACACCACATCATAGGGAACCGAGTTCTTGGTCAGGAACGAAGTCGCGATATCGCAAGATGTCGTGAACTTCGCTGTGCCGACCGGATTGAACTGGAACTTGCAGTCGCCAGGTGCAGCCGTCACCGTCGCCCGCGTGTTCTGCTGGGCCGTGGCAAGCGCCGGATTGGCAGCCCAGGTCAGCGCCTTGAACAGCGGGAAGGTGCAGACAATCGCCAAGGCAAGGCCCGCCATAATAATTGGCTTGCGGCCGATCTTGTCAGAGAGCCAGCCGAAGACGACGAAGAAGATCGAGCCGATCGCCAGTGCGATGGCGATCATGATGTTGACCGACTGCGCATCGACCTTGAGCACGTTGGTCAGGAAGAACAGCGCGTAGAACTGGCCGTTGTACCAGACCACGGCCTGGCCGGCGGTGAGGCCGAGCAGCGCCAGGATGGCGATCTTGGCATTCTTCCATTGGCCGAAGGCTTCCGTCAGCGGCGCCTTGGAGCCCTTGCCCTCATCCTTCATGCGCTGGAAGGTCGGTGATTCGGAGAGAGAAAGCCGGATCCAAATCGAGATGCCCAGCAGCAGAAAGGATACGATGAACGGAATACGCCAGCCCCAGGCAGCATAGTTTTCCTTGCTCAATGAAGCCTGGACGATCAGGATCACAATCAGCGACAGGAACAGGCCGAGCGTCGCCGTCGTCTGGATCCACGAGGTGTAGTAGCCGCGCCGGTTGTCCGGCGCATGCTCGGCGACGTAAGTGGCCGCACCGCCATATTCGCCACCGAGCGCCAGGCCCTGCAGCATGCGCAGGATGATCAGGATCACGGGAGCCGCGATGCCCAAGGTCGCATAGCCAGGCAGCAAGCCGACCAGGAAGGTCGACAAGCCCATGATCGTCATGGTGACGAGGAAGGTATATTTACGGCCGACAAGGTCACCGATGCGGCCGAACAGCAAGGCGCCGAACGGGCGCACCAAGAAGCCGGCGGCGAAAGCCAGCAGCGCGAAGATGTTGCGCGTCGCTTCCGGAATGGCAGGACTGAAAAAGGTCGAACCAATGAACACTGCCAGCGATCCGTAGAGATAGAAATCATACCATTCGAAAACGGTACCGAGCGAGGAAGCGAAGATGACTTTCTTCTCCTCCCGCGTCATGCCGCGGCTTGCTCCGCCGGCGGTCGATGCTATTGCCATTGCGTTATCCTCCCGTGAGACCCGTTCTCGATGCTGCGCGTCAACGTCCGTGTTCTCCTCCGAACGCGGACTCAAGACAGCCATCACGGAAAAAATGACAGAAAGCAGCCGCCAAAGGCAGCGCGTCTTTGGGATTATGACTTTGGTATTAGGTGCGCTGCGGGATGAAACCGGGCGAGCCGGGAAACCCTAGCCCTTGAGCGCTTCCAGCAGGCCGACAGCAGCCATCATGTCGCGCTTGCGAGCCGCTCGGCGGGCAACGGCCTCCGCATCCTGCCCCCAATGCTCGATCTGCCAGTCCTCGTCGACATGGGCAGCGGCCCAGGCAACTCCGGTATCGAGTTCGCCGAAATCGACAGCCAGCGCCAGCAGAGCCGAACCGGTCAGCGACGTCATCACATGGATGGCGGCGAGCCGCAGCGGCTCTGTTCGCTGGGCAAGATGGCTGCCCAGCACGGCGATGGTCTCGCGCGGCTGCTCGACATGGATGATGCCCTCGGCAAGATTGAACCTTGCCCCGAGTGTTCCCCTCGCCCAGTCTATCACCGGGTCCCAATGTTGGCTCTGCCGCTCCACCAGCCCTTGCGGTGCGTCGGCGCGATAGCAGAGCAGATCGGATGAGGCAAAGCGCAGGATGTCCTCCAGCACCGCCTGCGGGTCGCTGGCGACACCGTCGATGGCGGTGTTGACGAGACGCATCACCGGCATGGTCACCGGATTGATGGTCTCGCTTTGGGCGGCGAATTCGTCGGCGACAAGCACTGCTGCTGCCTCGGTAGGCAGCGCCAGCAGCGCCTTGCCCGGGGTGCGCACCGGCTTGCCGTCGAGATGCACGGCAAAGCCATTGTCGACAGGTGCGACAGAGGCGGCCTTGTAGAAGCGCTTCGGCAGATGCGTCTTCATCTGGATCTGGGCGCGACGCACCGGATCGGGATGGGAAAGATATTTGCCCGCTTCGAGGTCGTTGAGGATATCACGCATGAAGGTCTCTCTTACACCGGCGTCAGCTTGCGCGCCGGCCGGTTGACGATGATCAGGCCGGCGGCAATCAGGCCAAGTGCCAGGAAAATGCGCATGGTCAGCGGCTCATTCAAGAACATGGCGCCGCACAGCACGCCGAAAACCGGCGACAGGAAGGTGAAACTGGACAGGCCTGATGCCGGATAGCGCCGCAGCAGCCAGAACCACAGCACATAGGTGAAGGCGACGATGTAGATCGCCTGGAAAAGCAGCGCCAAAGTCGGCAGCACGGTCGGGTCGCGAACGGGCGGGCCGGCGAGAGGCAGCACCAATACGCCTACGATCGCTGCCCCGGCGAGCTGGTAAAGCAGAAGCTTCTCGGCGCTCGCCTCGACCAGCTTCGACCGCTTGATGAGGATGTTGGTCAAAGCCCAGAAGAATCCGGAGCCAAGGCTCAGGAGATCGCCGAACAGCATGTCTCCGCCGCCGCCGAGCTTGTCGGAAAACACCGCGGCAAGACCGGCAAAGGCCAGCAGCAGGCCAAGGAATTTCCTCAACGTGATCTGCTCGCCGAGCAGGAAATGGCCGCCGAGCAGCATCCAGAACGGCATCGTGTTGACGAGCAGCGTGTTGCGGGCAACGGTCGTATGCTCCAGGCCGACATAAAGGCAAAGGAACTCGATGCCGAAAAGCGCGCCAACCACGATGCCGGCGAGCAAGGTCCCGTCGCGCGTGAAAAGCGCGATGCCGCGCCACCGGCACCAGGCAAAGACACACAGGCCGCCGATGATCGAGCGCGCGATCGACAGGAAGACCGGATCATAGCCGGCGTAGGAGATCTTGGCGGCGACGTAATTCAACCCCCAGGAAAAGGTCAGCCCGACCATGATGGCGGCGGCGGCCATGTCGACCGTGTCGCGACGATCAAGCGTATCGGTGGCGAGCCCGTCGGTGGCGCCGCTCACGATCAGTCCTCCGCGCTGGCGTCGTCGAAGCCGATCAGATTCCAGCTCTGTCGCATGTGCGGCGGCATTGGCGCGGTGACATCGATGACGCCCTTGTCGGGATGCGGAATGATGATGCGGCGCGCATGCAGATGCAGGCGGTTTTGAATGCCGCCGGGAAAGTCCCAGTTGGTGTCGGCCTCGAAATATTTCGGATCGCCCAGGATCGGACAGCCGATGTGGGCGGCATGAACGCGAAGCTGGTGGGTGCGGCCCGTATAAGGCTCCATCTCCAGCCAGGTCATCGTCTGCGCTGCCTGCTCGATGATGCGGTAATAGGAGACGGCGTGGTCGGCGCCCTTTTCGCCATGCGCGGCGACACGCACGCGGTCACCGTCCGGCGTCGGCTCCTTGATCAGCCAGGTCGAGATCTTGTCCTCGCGCTTGGGCGGCACGCCCTTGACCAGCGCCCAATAGGTCTTTTTGGTCTCGCGGGCGCGAAACGCTTCCGAAAGCTTCATGGCGGCCAGCCGGGTGCGGGCGACGACCAGCACGCCCGAAGTGTCGCGATCGAGCCTGTGAACCAGTCTGGGCTTCTCGCCCTTCTGGCTGCGCCAGGCCTCCAGCATGTCGTCGACATTGCGGGTGACGCCCGAGCCGCCCTGCACCGCAAGGCCCGCCGGCTTGTTGAAGACGAAAACCTTAGGGTCTTCGTGGATCAGCATCTTGGCGAGAACATCGGCATCGCCCTGGTTGCGGATCGAGTGGCCGGTCAGCGCACTCTCGCCCTTCTTGTCGACCTCGAGCGGTGGGACGCGAACCATCTGGCCGGGCTCGACACGGGTGTCCGCCTTGACCCGACCGCCGTCGACACGGATCTGGCCGGAGCGCAGAAGCTTCTGCAAATGGCCGAAACCAAGGCCCGGGAAATGGGTCTTGAACCAGCGGTCGAGCCGCATGCCCGCCTCGCCGGCCTCCACCGTGATCTGTTCAACGCCTGCCATGTTTTTTGTCGCTTATCCGTTTCCCGAGCGAAGCTCGGCCTGTTCTTGGCGCGGCAATAGCACTAAGGCAGGCTTCTTGCGAGCCAAAGTCCCAGAAACAGGGCGATAATGGCGCCAACGACGCTGGCGAGGGCATAAGCCAGTGCAGGCAGCGTGGCTCCCCGCTCCCACAACGTCGCGAAATCGAGCGAGAAGGCTGAGAAGGTGGTGAAACCGCCAAGAATGCCGGTAGCAACGAACAGCCTGACCTCGTTCGACCCGCCACGGCGCATCATGGAGGCGATGAACAGCCCCATGGCGAAGGAGCCGATGACATTGATGGCCATCGTGCCCCAGGGATAGTTGGGGCCGACAAGGCGCAACGCGCCTGTGTTGGCGAGGTGTCGAAGGCCGGCGCCGATGCCGCCACCGACCACGACGAGAAGCAGATTGAACATCTTCGGTACTGTCCCCGGGGCTATTCAAATGCAGCCGGCAGAGCCAGCAGCATCGATGATCTCAAGCTCAGGTCGTCCCGGCATTTTTCGGCTTGGTCGAACCGATCATCTTCCAGTTCTTGTAGAACATGGAATTGATGCGCTCGACGCTGACCGAGACGATGGCGAGCATGCCCGCGATGAGGCGGGGAACCGGAGACGGCCTGATAATGTCCATGAATACGCAGTAGCGGCGGCCGTCATACTCGTTGACCGAGCGATGCAGCAGCGTGTCGTCGAATATGAACAGCGGATTGTCGTACCAGTAATTCTTGACGTTGCCGCACTCGACGAAAATCTCCGACTTAACCGGGATCAGATTGTAGAGGATGCGCAGGCTGAGCCGCAGCGGGCCGAAATGCCAGGACGTCGATTCGCGCTTGCTGAAGACGGAAACGGCGATGGTCTTGATGTATTTGAAATCCTTGTTGAACTCGGCGACATTGTCGATCCTGTGCTTGCCGTACCACTGGTAGACATACATGCCGCGCCGGCCGGCGCCGAAATTGGCGTCGATGTCGGCGATGATCTCATCCTTGCGCGCTTTGAAGATGTCCAGGACCTCGTTGACCTCGCGCTGGTAGTCGGCGGGAAACTGCTCCAGCTTCCAGACGCCCGGATTTCTGTAGCACAAGAGGTCGACCAGCAGATTGAACGGCGAAAGCAGCCAGGTGAACAGGCCGTTGCCGAGAAAATAGCCTGAGAACAGCGACAGATCCTTGCGGTCGTTGCGCAGCACGTCGATCAGGCCGCAGATGATGAAGATCGTCGTCAGGATGGGAATGAAATAGAAGCCAAGGGCGAGAAGCGGGATGGCAATGGCGAACTTGCGAAGGGATTTGCGAAGGGTTTTTGTCATTTTTCCACGCGCGAAGCGCGATCCTGTTGCGAATGAGGTGCCCAAATCAAGGCAACGGCCACCGCCCGGCCGTGCGCCTTGATAAGGTTTTTTGGGTTACCACACAACGGCCCTGCTATCGTGGCCGGCTGGCTGCCTGGTGGATCTGGTCAATGGCCTCACGCAAGCCGGCTATTCCCGCTCCTTGCGCAGCTTCGCCCAATAGTCGAGCCGCTTCCTGATGTCGCGCTCGAAGCCGCGCTCGGGCGGATCATAGAAGGTCTGGCGGCCCATCTTCTCCGGAAAATAATCCTGCCCGGAAAAGGCATCCGGCTCGTCATGGTCGTAACGATAGCCGGCGCCGTAATCCTCCGCTTTCATCAGCTTGGTCGGCGCGTTGAGGATGTGCTTGGGCGGCAGCAGCGAGCCATGTTCCTTGGCGGCCCGCGTGGCAGCCTTGAAAGCGTTGTAGACGGCGTTGGATTTGGGCGCGGTGGCGAGATAGACGGTGGCCTCGGCAAAGGCGAGTTCACCTTCGGGCGAGCCGAGATAGTCGTAGGCATCCTTGGCGGCATTGGCGACGACAAGCGCCTGCGGGTCGGCAAGGCCGATGTCTTCCATCGCCATGCGCACCAGCCGGCGGCCTAGATAGAGCGGATCCTCGCCGGCATCGAACATGCGTGCGAGATAGTAGAGAGCCGCGTCAGGGTCTGAACCGCGTACCGACTTGTGCAGCGCCGAGATTAGATTGTAATGGCCGTCCTGGCCCTTGTCGTAGATCGGCGCGCGGCGCTGGACGATGCGCTGCAGTCCCTCGGGATCGAAGACCTCGCCGGGTTTGGCTGCCCGCCAGACTTCTTCCGCGAGCGTCAGCGAGGCCCGGCCGTCGCCATCGCTCATGCGGATGAGCATGGCCCGCGCCTCGTCATCGAGCGGCAGCGCCCTGCCCTCGGTCTCCTCCGCCCGCACCATCAGCTTGGAGATGCTCTCCTCGCCAAGCGAATGGAAGACCAGAACGCGCGCGCGTGACAACAAAGCAGCATTCAGTTCGAAGGACGGGTTTTCGGTCGTGGCGCCAACCAGCACGACTGTCCCGTCCTCCATGACCGGGAGAAAGCTGTCTTGCTGGGCACGGTTGAAGCGATGGATCTCGTCGACGAACAGCAAGGTCTGGCGGCCTTTGGTGCGGCGCAATTTGGCCGCTTCGAACACCTTTTTCAGGTCGGCGACGCCGGAAAAGACAGCTGATATCTGCTCGAAGGCCAGGCTGGTTTCGCCGGCAAGCAACCGTGCTACCGTCGTCTTGCCGGTGCCGGGCGGCCCCCAGAAGATCATCGAGCCGAGCGAGCCGGAACCGATCAATCGGGTCAGCGCGCCGTCAGGGCCGGTCAGATGCTCCTGGCCGACGACCTCGCCAAGATTCTTCGGCCGCAGCCTGTCGGCCAGCGGCCGCCCGGGCGGCGTCTTTTCCGGTTCATCGACGCTGAACAGATCGGCCATGCACTTCTTTTTCGTTGGAGCATGAGCCCGAATGCACGGAACCCAGCCCTAATAACGCAACACCTGACGCAGTATCTGCCCGCCGCGCTCGACGGTAAAGCGCCACCAGCGCGTATCCGTCTTGGCCGCCAGCTCCAGGGTCGCCGCGGTATCGATGGTGGTGCCGTTCACCTCACGCACGATGTCGCCCGGCTGGAAGCCGAAATCGGCGGCCGGAGAATCGCGGTTGATGTCGACCACGGTGACGCCCTTGATGTCCGTGCGCAGGCCAAGCCGCTGCGCGAGCCGGGGCGACAGCTCCGCGACCTTGGCGCCCGAAAACGGGCTGCGGCCATGCAGCGTCACCTCGGCAGCCTTCATGCCTTCCGGAGCACGCTCCAGCGCTATATCCATCGCCGCTTGCTGGCCCTTGGTCAAAACCGCGAAATTGGCGGTGGTGCCGATCGACAGCGTCGCCATCCGGTAGTCCAGCGCTTCGATGCTCTCGACCGGCTTGCCGTTGAGCTGCAGCACCACGTCGCCGGGCTTGAGCCCTGCCTTGGCGGCCGGACCGGTCGCTTCGACCGACGAGACCAGCGCACCGGTCGGCTTCTCCATGCCGAGCGATTCGGCGATCTGCGGCGTCACCGCTTCGAACTCGGCGCCGACATAGGGCCGCTCGAAGAAGTCGAGCCCGGCCTTGGCCGCGTCGGCAAAAGCGCGAACCATATTCGAGGGAATGGCGAAGCCGATGCCGATCGACCCACCGCTGCGGCTGTAGATGGCGGTGTTGATGCCGACCAGCTGGCCGCCCATGTTGATCAGCGCACCGCCGGAATTGCCCGGATTGATGGCGGCGTCGGTCTGGATGAAGAAGCTGGAATCGGAGACGCCGATATGGCTGCGGGCCAGTGCCGAGACGATGCCGCTGGTGGTGGTTTGGCCGACGCCGAAGGGGTTGCCGATGGCCAGCAGCAGGTCGCCGACCTCGAGCGCGTCGGAATCGCCGATGGCGATAACCGGAAACGGCTTGTCCGAGGTGATCTTGAGCACGGCGAGGTCGAGTGTCTCGTCCTTGAGCAGCACCTTGCTGTCGAACTCGCGTCCGTCCGCCGTCGCCACCTTGACCCGGTCGGCATCCTTGATGACGTGGTAATTGGTGACCACGACGCCGGTCGGATCGACCAGCACGCCGGAGCCGAGCGACGACTGTGCGCGCGGCTGCGAGCGGCCGAAGAATTCCTCGAAGAACGGATCGCCGTCGAAAGGCGATGTCACCTTAGCGGCCTGCGAGGCGTAGACATTGACCACTGCCGGCGCCGTCTGCTTGACCAGCGGCGCAAACGACAGCTGCACCTCCTCGCGGCCGAACGGCACGCGCTTGTCGGGACCAGCCGTGGCGTTTTCGCCTTCGACGCCATGCAGCAGGTCGGTCAGCACATCGGACAGGCCGGGATCCGTCTTGGTATCCTCGGCCAATGCTTGCCTGACCACCGGTGCGGCCGCAAACGCCATGACGGCGAAAAGCAGAACAAAGGGCAGTCTTCTGGCGCGCATTCGCGAATCCTCCAAGGCAAGTTCGGGGGCATTGTCCCGACGATTGTGCAAAATGAAAGGCTAAGCCGCTGAAATCCGATTATTTTGGGCCAAAACCCCAGGGCCAAGCCAGGAAATCGGATTCCGCCGCGGTTTGCTGCTTTCAGAAAACAAAAAAGGGGCCCGCAGGCCCCTTTGAACTCATTTGGGAAAACCAAGCCTTATGCGGCTGCGGCGTCCGCGTCAGCGCTTTCGGCTTCGATGCGAGCGCGGTCGCCTGCGCCCTTGGCCGAGATGTCGCGATCGACGAACTCGATGACAGCCATGGCGGCGTTGTCACCGTGACGGAAGCCCGCCTTCATGATGCGCAGATAGCCGCCATTGCGGTTGGCGTAGCGCGGCGCGATGGTGTCGAACAGACGCTTGACGACGCCTTCATTGCCGATCTGGGCAATGACCTGGCGGCGGGCGTGCAGGTCGCCGCGCTTGCCGAGCGTCACCAGCTTCTCGACGATCGGACGCAGGTCCTTCGCCTTCGGCAAGGTCGTGACGATCTGCTCGTGCTCGAGCAGCGACACGGCGAGGTTGGCGAACATCGACTTGCGATGGCTAATGCTTCGGGCGAAGCGACGGCCTTTGAAACCGTGGCGCATGGCTCTTTTCCTTCTTCAGTTGTTCAAGAGGCCGCGGCCTCTGATGGTTTTCCGCATGACCGTCGGATCGAGCGGCCCACGCCGCCGATCCTTGGAATTCATGCTCAATATTGGTCTTCGTAACGCTTGGCGAGGTCTTCGATATTTTCCGGCGGCCAGTCCGGCACTTCCATGCCGAGGTGCAGGCCCATCGCCGCTAGGACTTCCTTGATCTCGTTCAGCGACTTGCGGCCGAAATTCGGGGTGCGGAGCATCTCGGCTTCGGTCTTCTGGATCAAGTCGCCGATATAGACGATGTTGTCGTTCTTCAGGCAGTTGGCCGAACGCACCGAAAGCTCGAGTTCGTCGACCTTCTTGAGCAGCGCCGGATTGAAGGCGAGCTCGGTGACGGCCTCGGCGGCGACTTCCTTCTGCGGCTCGTCGAAGTTGACGAACAGGCCGAGCTGGTCCTGCAGGATGCGGGCGGCGAAAGCCACCGCGTCCTCGCCGGTGATCGAACCGTCGGTGTCGATCGTCATGGTCAGCTTGTCATAGTCGAGAACCTGACCCTCGCGGGTGTTCTCGACCTTGTAGGAGACCTTCTTGACCGGCGAATAAAGGCTGTCGACCGGGATGAGACCGATCGGCGCGTCTTCGGCGCGGTTGCGGTCGGCCGGCACGTAACCCTTGCCGGTGTCGACGGTGAATTCCATGCGGATTTCAGCGCCTTCGTCCAGCGTGCAGATGACGTGGTCGGGGTTGAGGATCTCGACGTCGCCAACCGTCTGGATGTCGCCGGCGAGAACCGCACCCGGTCCCTGCTTGCGAACGACCATGCGCTTGGGGCCATCGCCTTCCATGCGGATGGCTATTTCCTTGATATTCAAGACGATGTCGGTCACGTCCTCGCGCACGCCGGCGATGGACGAGAATTCATGCAGAACGCCGTCGATCTGCACGGCGGTAACAGCCGCACCGCGCAGCGAAGACAGAAGCACGCGGCGCAGCGCGTTGCCCAGCGTCAGGCCAAAGCCACGCTCGAGCGGCTCGGCGACCAGCGTGGTCAGCGTCTTCTTCTTCGACGAGAACTCGATCTTGTTCGGCTTGATCAGTTCCTGCCAATTTTTCTGGATCATGATGCTTTCCTTCCGTTGACCCGCCACCATCCAATCGTGGCGGGCGACCTGGAATGCCGCGGAGGAGCGCCCAAGGGCGCTCGCGCGGCGTTCGGTAAATGCTTAGACGCGACGCTTCTTGCGCGGGCGGCAGCCGTTGTGCGGGATCGGCGTCACATCACGGATCGAGGTGATGGTGAAGCCGGCCGCCTGCAGGGCGCGCAATGCCGATTCACGACCGGAGCCGGGTCCGCAGACCTCGACTTCAAGCATGCGCATGCCGTGTTCCTGGGCCTTCTTGGCAACATCCTCGGCAGCCATCTGGGCAGCGAACGGGGTCGACTTGCGCGAACCCTTGAAGCCCTGGGCACCGGCCGACGACCAGGCAATCGAATTGCCCTGCGCGTCGGTGATGGTGATCATCGTGTTGTTGAAGGTCGAATTGACGTGGGCAACGCCCGACGAGATGTTCTTGCGTTCGCGACGGCGAACACGAGCGGCTTCCTTGGCCATGATAGTCCTTTCAGTTGATCTCTACACCGCCGTAATGCCAGCGGCTCCACCTTCGTAAGGGGTAGGGGAATAGGGCAGTAAGGGAGTAGGGAAAAGTGCGTCCCGATTGATGGGCATTCCCTACTGCCTTACTCCCCTACTCCCCTACTCCCCTATTCCCCTAACAAATTACTTCTTCTTGCCGGCGATCGACTTGGCCGGGCCCTTGCGGGTGCGCGCATTGGTATGCGTGCGCTGGCCGCGGACCGGCAGCGAGCGGCGGTGACGCAGGCCGCGGTAGCAGCCGAGGTCCATGAGCCGCTTGATGTTCATCGAGACTTCGCGGCGCAGGTCGCCTTCAACCTGGTAATCGCGGTCGATGGTTTCGCGGATCTGCAGCACTTCCGCGTCGGTCAGCTGGTTGACGCGGCGCTCGGCCGGGATGCCGACCTTGTCGACGATCTCCTGGGCGAACCGCTTGCCAATGCCGTGAATGTACTGAAGCGCAATGACAACGCGCTTGTTGGTCGGAATGTTGACGCCGGCTATACGAGCCATGTTCTTCCCTTCTCCATGTGGGCCGGCCAATCCTCAAAAACGAGGCGGGCACGGCGCTGTCTTAAGTTGCCCCGCGTCCGGTGGAGGCCGGCCCATGCGGGAGTTTCCAGTTCAATGCGGCTGCCTTGCCCTTGCGGACAAGCAAAGCTCATGCCTGATAGGAAGACGGGCCGCCATACCGCAGCGAACCGCCTCCGTCAAGTGCAATCGTTAATTTCCCCGCACTGCGTCCTTGAGCACCGCTTCGATCTGTTCCGTCACGGCGTCGATATCGGCCATACCGTCGACACTGCGGAGCTTGCCCTTGGCATAGTAGTAGCCAATCAGCGGCGACGTCTTCTTGTAATATTCCCTCAGGCGCTCTTCGAACACGGTCGGGTTGTCGTCCTTGCGAACGGGAAGGCCGGCTGCCTGCGCCTCGTCGGCGCGCTTGACGATCCGGCCAACCAGAGCCTTGTCGTCGACCACGAGCTCAATGACGGCGTCGAGAGCCTGGGAGCGATCCAACAGCATCTGCTCGACCGCATCCGCCTGCACCAGGGTCCGCGGATAGCCGTCGAGGATGAACCCCTTGGCGCAGTCGGGCTGATCGATACGCTCGGCGACGATCGCGTTGACGATCGCGTCGGACACCAGTTCACCGGCATCCATCACCGCCTTGGCGCGCTTGCCGACTTCGGTGCCTGCCTGGACGGCAGCACGCAGCATGTCGCCCGTCGAGAGCTGGGGTATGCCGTGTTTTTCTACCAGTCTTTGTGCTTGCGTCCCCTTGCCCGCTCCTGGCGGCCCAAGCAATATCAACCTCATCTGGCTTTCTTCCCCCCGCGCAGCTTCGACTTCTTGATCAGGCCTTCATACTGGTGCGCAATCAGGTGGCCCTGAATCTGCGCAACCGTATCGAGCGTGACACTGACCACGATCAGAAGCGATGTGCCACCAAGGTAGAATGGTACGCCAGTCGCCGAGATCAGGAACTCCGGCAGCAGGCACACCAGCACCAGATAGATGGCGCCGACGACGGTGATGCGGGTGAGAACGTAATCGATGTAATCGGCGGTGCGCTCGCCCGGACGATAACCCGGGATGAAGCCTGAATGCTTCTTGAGCTGGTCGGCGGTGTCCTTCGGGTTGAAGACAATCGCAGTGTAGAAGAAAGCGAAGAACGCGATCATCGCCGCATAGAATGCCATGTAGAGCGGCTGGCCATGTCCGAGCGCGGCCAGAATGGTGCTTGCCCAGGCCGGCATGTTGGTCGTCTGCGAGAAACCCGCGACGGTGGCCGGCAGCAACAGCAGCGACGAGGCGAAGATCGGCGGAATGACACCCGACGTGTTGAGCTTCAGCGGCAGATGCGAGGTATCGCCCTGGAACATGCGGTTGCCGACCTGGCGCTTCGGATACTGGATCAGCAAGCGGCGCTGGGCGCGCTCGAAGAACACGATGAGCGCGATGACGACGACGGCCAGCACGATGATCGCCAGGATCAGGCCGGCCGACAGCGCGCCGGTGCGGCCAAGCTCCAGCGTGCCGGAGATGGCGTGCGGCAGGCCGGCGACGATGCCGGAGAAGATGATCAGCGAAATGCCGTTGCCGATGCCGCGCGCGGTTATCTGCTCGCCCAGCCACATCAGGAACATGGTGCCGCCGACCAGCGTGACGACGGTCGAGATGCGGAAGAACATGCCGGGATCGCTGACGATGCCGTTGCCGCCTTCCAGACCGACAGAAATGCCATAGGCCTGAACCAGCGCAAGCAGCACGGTGCCGTAGCGCGTGTATTGGTTGATGACCTTGCGGCCCTGTTCGCCTTCCTTCTTCAGCGCTTCCAGTGACGGGATGACCGAGGTCATCAGCTGCATGATGATGGACGCGGAGATGTAAGGCATGATGCCGAGCGCAAAGATCGCCATGCGCTGCACGGCGCCGCCGGCGAACATGTTGAACATGCCGAGCACGCCCTTGCTCTGCGAAGAGAAGGCCTGGGCGAAGGCGTCGGGATTGATACCGGGAAGCGGGATGTAGGTGCCGAGGCGATAAACGAGCAGCGCTCCGATCGTGAACCAGATGCGCTTCTTCAAATCCTCCGCCTTGGCGAAGGCCGAGAAATTCAGATTCGAGGCTAATTGTTCAGCAGCCGAAGCCATGCCTGATTCTCCGCTTGGTAACGCTTGATGGCCCTGAGGTCAGGCGGCGCGTTTCACCGAAGCTCACGAGATAAGCTCCGGGCTCTAAACATGCAAGCGGCCGCGTTGACGCGGCCGCCTCATTGAGCAGATCAAAGCGCAATCGTGAGCAAAAACGGATCCCACTCTTGCCGATCGCGCTTCAAATTGCCGTTACTCGGCAGATGCCTTTTCCTGCGGCAGCTTGACCGAACCGCCGGCCTTTTCGATCTTCTCGATCGCGGCCTTGGAGGCGCCGGCGACGTCAAAGGCGAGCTTCGCCTTGATCTCGCCATCCGAGAGGATGCGCACGCCGTCCTTGACGCGGCGGATGACGCCGGCGGCAACCAGCGATTCAGCCGTCACGGTCGCCTTGGCATCGAGCTTCTTGGCATCGATGGCCACCTGGATGCGGGCCAGCGACACGACGGTGAAGCTCTTGGCGAAGATGTTGTTGAAGCCACGCTTCGGCAGGCGCCGGTAAAGCGGCATCTGGCCACCCTCGAAGCCGTTGATGGCGACGCCGGAGCGCGCCTTCTGGCCCTTGACGCCGCGACCGCCGGTCTTGCCGGAGCCGGAGCCGATACCACGGCCGAGACGCTTCTTGGAGTGCGTCGCGCCGTCCTTGTCACGCAGATCGTTGAGTTTCATCTGAGTTCTCCTGCGCTCTGGCTCAGCCCTCGTCCACGACGCGGACGAGATGCTGGACGGCAGCGATCATGCCGCGCACGGAGGGCGTATCTTCCAGCGTGCGCTGCTTGTGCATCTTGTTGAGGCCGAGGCCGACCAGCGTTGCGCGCTGTTCCTTCGGACGGCGGATCGGCGAACCGATCTGCTCAACGGTGATGGTCTTGGTTGCTTTCTTGGCCATGGTCAAAATCCCTGGTCAGATCGACTATTCTTCAGCCGCAACGGCGGTGCCGCGGCGGGCCTGAAGGGTCGAATACTTGATGCCGCGAGCAGCAGCCACATCCTTGGGATGCATCTGGCTCTTCAGCGCGTCGAAGGTAGCGCGAACCATGTTGTAGGGGTTCGACGAACCCATCGACTTGGCGACCACGTCATGCATGCCGAGCGTCTCGAAGACAGCGCGCATCGGGCCACCGGCGATGATGCCGGTACCTTGCTTGGCCGCGCGCAGCAGCACGCGTCCAGCACCCCAGCGTCCTTCGACGTCGTGATGCAGCGTACGGCCCGAGCGCAGCGGCACGAAGATCATGTCGCGCTTGGCCGATTCAGTTGCCTTGCGGATGGCTTCCGGCACTTCGCGCGCCTTGCCGTGACCAAAGCCGACGCGGCCCTTCTGGTCGCCGACGACGACGAGTGCTGCAAAACCGAAGCGACGGCCGCCCTTGACGACCTTGGCGACGCGGTTGATGTGGACGAGCTTGTCCACCATGCCGTCATCGCGTTCTTCACGATCGCGGCCGCGGCCGCCATCCCTACGTTCCTGTGCCATATCCTGTTCCTTGTTTTTTTCCGGAAGCACGGTTGCTGATAAGATCCGGTGCCTCGCCCCGAATAAATCGGGAAACGGTCACCGGGGGCGAAATCAATTCCTTCGCATAATCCCTATCCGAAAAGTCTGCAACTTTTCGGGACTATGCTTAGAAGCTCAAGCCACCTTCGCGGGCAGCCTCGGCGAGCGCCTTGACGCGGCCGTGATAGATGTAGGCGCCGCGGTCGAAGACGACTTCCTTGACGCCGGCCTTGGTGGCGCGCTCGGCGATCAGCTTGCCGATCGCGGCGGCGGCGGCGGTGTCGGCGCCGGTCTTGAGCGAACCCTTGAGGTCCTTCTCGAGCGTCGAAGCGGCAGCGATGGTGTGGCCCTTGGCGTCGTCGATGACCTGCACGTAGATGTTCTTCGACGTGCGGTGGACCGACAGACGCGGACGCTCGCCGGCGACCTTCTTGATCTGGCGACGGACGCGCTGCGCGCGGCGCTGCGTGGATTCCTTGGTACCCATGATGGTCTTCCTTGCCTTCAAAAAACGGGGGCCGCCATATGCGGTAGGCGAAAGCGCCTCCCGCGACCGCTCCCCGCGGCGTTACACTTCCTGGCTTGGCCTTTTCCGAAAAGTCTTGGACTTTTCGAGGCCAGGCCCACTACTTCTTCTTGCCTTCCTTGCGGACGATCTTCTCGCCGGCATAGCGGACGCCCTTGCCCTTGTAGGGCTCGGGACCACGATACTCGCGGATCTCGGCCGCAACCTGGCCGACCTGCTGCTTGTCGATGCCGGCCACGGTGATTTCGGTCGGCTTCGGCACCGTGATGGTGATGCCGGCCGGCGTCTCATAGACGACGTCATGGCTGAAGCCAAGCGCCAGCTGCAGGTTCTTGCCCTGAAGTGCCGCGCGATAGCCGACGCCGGTGATCTCGAGCTTCTTCTCGAAACCGTCCTTGACACCCTGCAGGATGTTGACGATCTGCGTGCGCGACATGCCCCACTTGGAGCGGGCGGTCTTGGTCTGGTCGCGCGGCTGGACAGCGATCTCGCTGCCTTCCATCTTGACCAGCACTTCGTCGTTCACCACGAACTTCAGCTCACCCTTGGGGCCCTTCGCCGTCACGGTCTGGCCGTTGACGGTCGCGGTCACGCCCTGCGGCAGCGAAACGGGTTTCTTTCCAATACGAGACATTTTGTTGTCCTCGTCACTTCTCTTGTTTCAGGTCTCTGTCTTCGGGAACGATCCGAAGACCGGATTCCACTTTGCGGTCAACTGCCAGATCAGAAGATCTGGCAGAGGATCTCACCGCCGACGTTCTGTTCACGTGCTTCATGGTCGGCCATCACGCCCTTCGGTGTCGAAAGGATGGCGATGCCGAGGCCGTTGGCGACCTGCGGGATCGACTTGGCCGAAACATAGACGCGGCGGCCTGGCTTTGAGACGCGGGCGATTTCGCGCACGACCGGCGCGCCGTCGAAATACTTCAGCTCGATCTCGATTTCGGACTTGCCGTTGTCGAAGTCGGTCTGGCTGTAGTCGCGGATATAGCCTTCAGCCTTCAGCACGTCGAGGACGCGGGTGCGCAGACGCGAAGCCGGCGTCGAAACGCTCGACTTCTTGCGGCCATATGCGTTGCGGATGCGGGTCAGCATATCGCCGAGAGGATCGCTCAATGACATGTTATGTCCTCCTTACCAGCTCGACTTGACCAGGCCCGGGATCTGGCCGTTATTGCCGAGATCACGAAGCGCGATGCGCGATACTTTGAGCTTGCGATAGTAGGCGCGCGGACGGCCGGTGACTTCGCAGCGGTTGCGGATGCGGATCTTGGCCGAGTTGCGCGGCATGGCTGCAAGCTTCAGCTGAGCGCGGAAGCGCTCTTCCATCGGCTTGGACTGATCCATGATGATCGCCTTGAGCGCAGCCCGCTTGGGACCGTACTGGTCGGCAAGCTTGCGGCGCCTGTTGTTCTTCTCGACTGAGCTGGTCTTTGCCATTTCAGATTTTTCCTTTTCTCGCTGCCGTTACTGGCGGAAGGGGAAGTTGAAGGCCTTGAGCAATGCCCTGGCTTCGTCGTCCGTCTTCGCAGTCGTACAAACGATGACGTCCATGCCCCAGATCTGATCAACCTTGTCGTAGTTGATCTCCGGGAACACGATGTGTTCCTTGATGCCCATGGCGTAGTTGCCACGGCCATCGAAGCTCTTCGGATTCAGTCCGCGAAAGTCGCGGACGCGCGGCAGTGCGATGTTCACGAGGCGGTCGAGGAACTCGTACATGCGTTCCTTGCGCAACGTGACCTTGGCACCGATCGGCATCTTCTCGCGGACTTTGAAGCCGGCGATCGAATTGCGGGCGCGGGTGACGACGGCCTTCTGGCCGGCGATCATCGCCAGGTCTTCGGCCGCGATCGAAGGCTTCTTCGAATCGGCGGTCGCTTCGCCAACGCCCATGTTCAGCACGATCTTGTCGATGCGCGGAACCTGCATCTCGTTGTCGTAGCCGAACTGTTCCTGCAGCGCCTTGCGGATGGTCTCGTTGTAGACCTGCTTGAGGCGCGGCGTGTTCTGAGCCTTGGACTGTTTGCTTTCAGCCTTGGGCTTCGTGGTTTGAGCCTTAGCCATTGATGACTTCTCCCGAGCGCTTGGCGACGCGCACCTTCTTGCCGTCCTTCTGGAAGATGAAACCGACGCGGGTCGGCTTGCCATCCTTGGGGTCGGCCAGCGCGATGTTCGACAGCTGGATCGGCGCTTCCTTGGTGATGATCCCGCCCTCTTGGGACTGGGACTGCTTCTGGTGACGACGGATCATGTTGACGCCGCGCACCAGCGCGGTGTCTTCCTTCGGCTGCACCGAGAGGACTTCGCCCGAACGGCCCTTGTCCTTGCCGGCCAGCACGACGACCTTGTCGCCTTTTCTAATCTTTTGCATTGGTCCGGCTCCTTACAGCACTTCAGGCGCGAGCGAGATGATCTTCATGTGGTTCTTGGCGCGGAGTTCGCGCGGAACCGGTCCGAAGATACGCGTGCCGATCGGCTCTTTCTTGTTGTCGACGAGAACGGCCGCGTTCTTGTCGAAACGGATCACGCTGCCGTCCGGGCGGCGGATGTCCTTGGCCGTGCGAACCACGACCGCCTTCATCACATCGCCCTTCTTCACGCGGCCGCGCGGAATGGCTTCCTTGATCGACACCACGATGATGTCGCCCACGGAAGCGTATTTCCGCTTCGAGCCGCCCAGCACCTTGATGCACATGACACGACGGGCGCCGGAATTATCCGCGACGTCGAGGTTTGTTTGCATCTGAATCATGACTGGCCGCCTTCTTCTCTTCTAACGGGATGGGCTCAAAGCCCCTCCCCGGTCTGTCCAAAATTCGTTGTTTACGCCCGAGGTCAGGCTTGGTCCGAAGACACGACGATCCAGCGCTTGTCCTTGGAAATCGGCTTCGATTCCTGGATGAACACCTGATCGCCTACCTTGTGGGCGTTGTTCTCGTCGTGCGCCTTGTACTTCTTGGTCATGCGCACGGTCTTCTTCATCACGGGATGCGTGAAGCGCCGTTCGACCTTGACGACAACCGTCTTCTCGTTCTTGTCGCTGACGACGGTGCCCTGCAGAATGCGCTTTGGCATGGTTTTCGTCCTTAAGCCTTCTTAGCCGCGGACTTTTCCGCAGCGATGGTCTTGATACGCGCAATATCCTTACGGACCTGTCTCACGCGCGCGGTCTTCTCAAGCTGGCCGGTGGCCTTCTGGAAGCGCAGGTTGAACTGCTCCTTCTTCAGGCTCGCCAGGTCGTCGGTCAGCTGGTCCTGGGTCTTGGTCCGGATGTCTTCGGCTTTCATGATCAGCCCGTCCTTATTCTGCGATGCGCTGCACGAAGCGCGTCTTGACCGAGAGCTTGGCCGCGCCGAGACGCAGTGCCTCACGGGCGGTTTCTTCATTGACGCCGTCGATCTCGAACATGATACGGCCCGGCTTGACGCGCGCCGCCCAGTAGTCGACCGCACCCTTGCCCTTACCCATGCGGACTTCGGTCGGCTTCGAAGTGACCGGCACGTCCGGGAAAATACGGATCCAGACGCGACCAGCGCGCTTCATTTCACGCGTGATCGCGCGGCGGGCCGCCTCGATCTCACGTGCGGTGACGCGGTTCGGCTCAAGCGCCTTCAGCCCGAAACCACCGAAATCCAGGTTGGTGCCGCCCTTTGCGGTACCATGGATACGGCCCTTGAACTGCTTGCGGAACTTTGTGCGCTTTGGCTGCAGCATCGTTCTAACTCCAAATTCCTAAATGTCTCAGGCGTTTTCGCGACGACGACCGCGTTCGCGATCACCACCACCGCCATGCGCTGCATCGCTTTCGCTGGCCCGACGCTCCGAAGCCATCGGGTCATGCTCAAGGATTTCGCCCTTGAACACCCAGACCTTGACGCCGCAGATGCCATAAGCCGTGTGCGCTTCGGCCGTACCGTAGTCGACGTCCGCACGCAGCGTATGCAGCGGCACGCGGCCTTCGCGATACCATTCCATGCGCGCGATCTCGGCGCCGCCGAGGCGGCCGGCGCAGTTGATGCGGATGCCTTCGGCACCGAGGCGCATCGCCGACTGAACGGCGCGCTTCATGGCGCGGCGGAACGCGATACGACGCTCGAGCTGCTGGGCGATCGACTGGGCGACCAGGGTCGCGTCGATCTCCGGCTTGCGCACTTCAACGATGTTGAGGTGCGTCTCGGACTTCGTCATCTCCATCAGCTTCTTGCGAAGCTTCTCGATGTCGGCGCCCTTCTTGCCGATGATCAGGCCCGGGCGCGCGGCGTGGATGGTGACACGGCATTTCTTGTGCGGACGCTCGATCACGACCTTCGAGATGGCAGCCTGCTTGAGCTCCTTCTCGAGATACTTGCGGATCTTGATGTCCTCATGCAGCAGCTTGCCGTACTCGCCGGTGTTCGCGAACCAGCGCGAATCCCAGGTGCGGTTGATGCCGAGGCGAAGACCGATCGGATTGACTTTCTGGCCCATTATGCGGCCTCCCCTTTTTCTTCGACTTCACGAACGACGATCGTGAGGTGCGAGAACGGCTTCTCGATACGGCTGGCGCGACCGCGACCACGGGCATGGAACCGCTTCATGACGATCGACTTGCCGACATAGGCTTCCGCCACGATCAGTGCATCGACATCCAGGTCGTGGTTGTTTTCCGCGTTGGCGATTGCCGATTCCAGCGTCTTCTTGACCGTGCCGGAAATCCGCTTGGCCGAGAATTCGAGATCGGAAAGCGCTGTCGCGACCTTCTTGCCGCGGATCAGCGCGGCAACGAGGTTGAGCTTCTGCGGGCTGATACGGATCGTGCGCAATACGGCGCGCGCTTCGTTATCAGCAAGCCTGCGCGGAGCTTTGGCCTTGCCCATGATTATTTCCTCTTCGCCTTCTTATCCGCGCCGTGACCGTAATAGGTCCGGGTCGGAGCGAATTCACCGAACTTGTGACCGACCATGTCCTCGTTCACCGAGACGGGAACATGCTTCTGGCCGTTGTAGACACCGAAGGTGAAGCCGACGAACTGCGGCAGGATGGTGGAGCGACGGCTCCACATCTTGATCACCTCATTGCGACCACCTTCACGAACCTTGTCCACCTTCTTGAGAAGGTAGCCGTCAATGAAGGGGCCTTTCCAAATCGAACGAGTCACTTGGCGTTACCTCTTCTTAGCTCTTGCGCTGATGGCGCGAGCGCAGGATGAACTTGTCGGTCGCCTTGTTGGACCGCGTCTTCTTGCCCTTGGTCGGCTTGCCCCAGGGCGAAACCGGATGGCGGCCACCCGAGGTGCGGCCTTCGCCGCCGCCGTGCGGATGGTCGACCGGGTTCATGGTCACGCCGCGATTGTGCGGGCGCTTGCCACGCCAAACCGTGCGACCGGCCTTGCCGTCATTGATGTTGCCGTGGTCCGGATTGGACACGGCGCCGACAGTGGCCATGCAGGAGCCGTGAACGACACGCTGCTCGCCCGAATTGAGGCGCAGGATCGCCATGCCCTGGTCACGACCGACCAGCTGACCGTAACCACCTGCCGAACGGGCGACCTGAGCGCCCTTGCCCGGCTTCAGCTCGATGTTGTGGACGATGGTGCCGACCGGCATCGAAGCCAGCGGCATCGCATTGCCCGGCTTCACGTCGACCGATTCACCGGACACGATCTTGTCGCCGGGAGCCAGACGCTGCGGAGCGATGATGTAGGACAGCTCGCCATCGTCATACTTGATCAGCGCGATGAAGGCGGTGCGGTTCGGATCGTATTCAATGCGCTCGACCGTGCCGACGACGTCGAACTTGCGGCGCTTGAAGTCGATGATGCGGTACGAACGCTTGTGACCACCGCCGATGAAGCGGGCGGTGATGCGACCGTGATTGTTGCGGCCGCCCGACTTGGTCAGGCCTTCGGTCAGACCCTTGACGGGCTTGCCCTTGTAGAGGCCCGAGCGGTCGACGATGACCAGCTGACGTGTGCTGGGCGTTACCGGGTTGAATTTTTTCAGTGCCATTGTTCTGTCCTCGCGGCCTTGCTCAGAGACCCGTCGCGACGTCGATCGACTGGCCATCGGCCAGCGTCACAACCGCCTTCTTGACGTCGCTCTGGCGGCCAACCGTGCCACGGAAGCGCTTGATCTTGCCCTTGCGGACAAGCGTGTTCACGGCCATCACCTTGACGCCGAACAGCGCTTCGACGGCGGCCTTGATTTCCGGCTTCGACGCCTTCTTGGCGACGTTGAAGACGACCTTGTTCTGCTCGGAGGCCATGGTCGACTTTTCGGTGATCGCCGGCGAGACGATCACGTCGTAATGACGAAGGTCGGTCATTTAAAACGCTCCTCGAGAGCCTCGACGGCGGCCTTCGAAAGGACCAGCGTGCCGCGGCGCAGAATGTCGTAGACGTTGATGCCCTGGATGGGCAGCACGTCGATGTTGGGGATGTTCGTCGCCGCCAGCTTGAAGTTCTTGTCAAGCTCGGCGCCGCCGATCAGCAAAGCGTTGGTCAGGCCCAGCGTCGCGAAATTCGCGATCAGCGCCTTCGTCTTGGCCTCGGTCAGCTTCAGCTCGTCGATGATGATGATCGACGCGCTCTTGGCCTTGGCCGAGAGAGCATGCTTGAGGCCGAGAGCACGAACCTTCTTCGGCAGTTCGTGCTCGTGGCTGCGAACGACCGGGCCGTGGGCCTTGCCGCCGCCGCGGAACTGCGGAGCGCGTGCCGAATGGTGACGGGCGCGGCCCGTACCCTTCTGCTTGTACATCTTGGCGCCGGTGCGCGCGATCTCGGCGCGACCCTTGGTCTTGTGCGTGCCCTGCTGCTTCTTGGCAAGCTGCCAGCGCACGACGCGCTGCAGGATGTCTTCGCGCGGATCAAGGCCGAAAATCTCGTCGGAGAGTTCCACCTTGCCGGCGTCCTTGCCGCCCAGCGTTGTGATCTTGAGATCCATTATTCCGCTCCCTCTGTGGCCGGAGCCTCGTTCTTGGCGCCACTTTCGGCAGCAACGGCGCGGATCGCGGCAGGCTTCGGCGCATTGGCCGGCAGTGCCACCTTGGCCGCATCGCGGACCAGGATCCAGGCGCCCTTCGATCCGGGAACCGCACCGCGGATCAGGATCAGGCCGCGGTCGGCGTCGGTCGATACGATCTCGACATTCTGCGTGGTGACGCGGGTGTCGCCCATGTGGCCAGCCATATGCTTGCCCTTGAACACCTTGCCCGGGTCCTGGCGCTGGCCGGTCGAACCGTGCGTACGGTGCGAAACCGAGTTACCGTGCGTTGCACGGCCACCGCCCATGTGATGGCGCTTGATGACGCCCTGAAAGCCCTTGCCGATCGTCGTGCCCGTCACATCGACCTTCTGGCCGGCGACGAAGTGCTCGACGGTGATCTCCGCGCCGACATCGATCATGTTGTCGGCGGAGACGCGGAACTCCGCGACCTTCGCCTTCGGCTCGACGGAAGCGGTCGCGAAATGGCCGCGCATCGCCTTCGACGTGTTCTTCACCTTGGCAAGGCCAACGCCGAGCTGAACGGCGGTGTAGCCATTCTTCTCTTGCGTGCGCTGGGCCACGACCTGGCAGTTCTCCATCAGGAGAACAGTGACGGGAACATGTTCCCCGGCATCGTTGTAGATGCGGGTCATTCCCACCTTCTTTGCAATCACACCTGAACGCATCGGTTCAATTCCTTTAGAGTTCCGGGCCAGGGGCACCGCCCCTTACCGCGCTCTCATTCCCTTAGAGCTTGATCTCGACGTCGACGCCGGCGGCCAGATCGAGCTTCATCAAAGCATCGACCGTCTGCGGGGTCGGATCGACGATGTCGAGCAGACGCTTGTGCGTGCGCATCTCGAACTGCTCGCGGCTCTTCTTGTCGACGTGAGGCGACCGGTTGACCGTGAACTTTTCGATCCGCGTCGGCAGCGGAATGGGGCCGCGGACGTTTGCACCGGTACGCTTGGCCGTCGACACGATTTCCTTCGTCGAGGCGTCGAGCACGCGGTGGTCAAACGCCTTAAGGCGGATGCGGATATTCTGTCCGTTCATGCGTCACTTCCTTGTTCTGGCGCGGCGCGGGCAACTCCCGCGCCCGCGACAGATCGGTTTAAGTCCAAATTACTCTTTGATGGTGACGACGATGCCGGCACCGACGGTGCGGCCGCCTTCACGGATGGCGAAGCGCAGCTTCTCTTCCATGGCGATCGGCACGATCAGCTCGACATCGACCGTGATGTTGTCGCCCGGCATCACCATCTCGGTGCCTTCCGGCAGCGACACGATGCCGGTCACGTCGGTCGTGCGGAAGTAGAACTGCGGACGGTAGTTGGTGAAGAACGGCGTGTGACGGCCACCTTCGTCCTTGGTCAGGATGTAGGCTTCGGCCACGAACTTCTTGTGCGGCTTCACCGTGCCGGGCTTGGCCAGAACCTGGCCGCGCTCGACACCTTCACGATCAACACCGCGCAGCAGCGCGCCGATGTTGTCGCCGGCCTGGCCCTGATCGAGCAGCTTGCGGAACATTTCCACGCCCGTGCAGGTCGTCTTGGTCGTCGGACGGATGCCGATGATCTCCAGCTCCTCGCCGACCTTGACCACGCCGCGCTCGACGCGGCCGGTCACGACCGTGCCGCGGCCAGAGATCGAGAACACGTCTTCGATCGGCATCAGGAACGGCTTGTCGAGCGGACGAACCGGCGTCGGGATGTAGGCATCGACCGCAGCCATCAGCTCGCGGATCGCGTCTTCACCGATCTTCTTGTCGCTGTCTTCCAATGCAGCCAGCGCCGAACCCTTGACGATCGGAATGTCGTCGCCGGGGAACTCGTTCTTGGTCAGAAGCTCGCGAACCTCGAGCTCGACCAGTTCGAGCAGCTCGGCGTCGTCGACCTGGTCGACCTTGTTGAGGAACACCACGATCGACGGCACACCGACCTGACGGGCAAGCAGGATGTGCTCGCGGGTCTGCGGCATCGGGCCGTCGGCGGCCGACACGACCAGGATCGCGCCGTCCATCTGCGCGGCACCGGTGATCATGTTCTTCACATAGTCGGCGTGGCCGGGGCAGTCGACGTGAGCGTAGTGGCGGGGAGCCGTCTCGTATTCGACGTGCGCCGTCGAGATCGTGATGCCGCGCGCCTTCTCTTCAGGGGCAGCGTCGATCTGGTCGTAGCGCTTGTATTCGCCAAAATACTTGGTGATCGCCGCCGTCAGCGACGTCTTGCCATGGTCGACGTGGCCAATCGTGCCGATGTTCACGTGAGGCTTGTTACGCTCGAATTTACCTTTGGCCATAATCGTTCTCCGTCTATTCTACCCGCTTGGGGGGAAATTGTTATTCGCTCTTCAGATCCGGCACCGCGCAAGAGACGCGACGCCAGTGGCTAAGGAACCCTTACGCGTATTTCTTCTGAACTTCCTGAGCCACCGCGGTCGGGACCGGCTCATAGTGATCGAACTGCATGGTGTAGGCCGCACGGCCCTGACTCATCGAGCGCAGGTTGTCGACATACTTGAACATGTTGGCGAGCGGCACCATCGCGTTGATGACGACGGCCACGCCGCGCGCTTCCTGGCCCTGGATCTGGCCACGACGACCGTTCAGATCGCCGATGACGCTGCCGACGTAATCTTCCGGCGTCACCACTTCGACCTTCATGATCGGCTCCAGCAGCTGCACGCCAAGCTTGGGTGCGGCTTCACGGAAGCAGGCGCGGCCGGCGATTTCGAAGGCCAGAACGCTGGAGTCGACATCGTGGTAAGCGCCGTCGATCAGGGTCGCCTTGACGCCGATCATCGGGAAGCCCGCGAACGGACCCGAGGTCATGACGCTGTTGATGCCCTTCTCGACACCCGGGATGTATTCCTTCGGCACGGCGCCGCCGACGATCTTGGTCTCGAACTCGAACTCGCTGCTGTCCGGGTTCGGCTCGAAGACGATCTTGACGCGAGCGAACTGACCGGTACCGCCGGTCTGCTTCTTGTGCGTGTAATCCTGTTCGTGCCTGCGGGTGATCGTCTCGCGATAAGCCACCTGCGGTGCGCCGACATTGGCCTCGACCTTGAACTCGCGACGCATACGGTCGACGATGATGTCGAGGTGAAGTTCGCCCATGCCGGAAATGATGGTCTGGCCGCTTTCCTCGTCGGTCTTGACGCGGAAGGACGGATCCTCGGCGGCCAGGCGGTGAAGGGCGAGGCCCATCTTTTCCTGGTCGTTCTTGGTCTTCGGCTCGATGGCGATCTGGATGACCGGATCGGGGAATTCCATGCGCTCGAGAATGACCGGATGCAGCGGATCGCTCAGCGTGTCACCGGTGGTCGTGTCCTTGAGACCGGCAAGAGCAACGATGTCGCCAGCAAAAGCCTCTTCGACGTCGGCGCGCGAGTTCGCATGCATCTGCAGCATGCGGCCGATGCGCTCTTTCTTGCCCTTCACGGTGTTGTCGACCGAGATGCCCTTGGTGAGCTTGCCCGAATAGATGCGGGCAAAGGTCAGCGAACCGACGAACGGGTCGTTCATGATCTTGAAGGCGAGCATCGACAACGGCTCGTTGTCGTCGGCATGACGCTCGATCTCGGTGTCGGTCTTGGCATCGACGCCCTTGATGGCGGGAACATCGGCCGGCGACGGCAGATATTCGACGACGGCGTCGAGCAGCGGCTGCACGCCCTTGTTCTTGAAGGCCGAGCCACAGAACATCGGGTAGAACTTGACCGCGATGGTGCCCTTGCGGATCAGCGCGCGGATCTCGTCATTCGACGGCATCTTGCCTTCGAGGTAATTCTCAAGCGCCGTCTCGTCCATTTCGACGGCGGCCTCGATCATCTTCTCGCGGTATTCTTCGGCACGAGCCTTGAGGTCGTCCGGGATCTCGACGACATCCCAGGCAGCGCCCAGCGTCTCGTCGCGCCAGACCAGCGCGTTCATCTCGACGAGGTCGACGACACCCTTGAACTCAGTCTCGGCACCGATCGGCAGCTGCATGACAACGGCATGCGCGCCGAGGCGCGAACCGATCATCTCGACCGAGCGATAGAAGTCGGCGCCGATCTTGTCCATCTTGTTGCAGAAGATCATGCGCGGAACGCGATACTTGTCGGCCTGGCGCCAGACGGTTTCCGTCTGCGGCTCAACGCCGGCATTGGCATCGAGCAGCGCGATGGCGCCGTCGAGCACGCGCAGCGAACGCTCGACTTCGATGGTGAAGTCGACGTGGCCGGGGGTGTCGATGATGTTGAAGCGGTGCATCTTGCCGTCACGAGCCTTCCAGAAGGTCGTGGTCGCGGCGGACGTGATGGTGATGCCGCGCTCCTGCTCCTGCTCCATCCAATCCATGGTGGCAGCGCCGTCGTGGACTTCGCCGATCTTGTGCGACTTGCCCGTGTAGTAGAGGACGCGCTCGGTGGTCGTCGTCTTACCGGCGTCAATATGCGCCATGATACCGAAATTGCGGTAGTCTTCGATTTTGTATTCGCGGGCCATCGTAGCTGCCTCTCAGTCTCGTTCGCGCTTTACCAGCGGTAGTGCGCGAAAGCGCGGTTGGCTTCAGCCATCTTGTGGGTGTCTTCACGCTTCTTGACTGCCGTGCCGCGGTTGTTGGCCGCGTCCATCAGCTCGCCGGAGAGGCGGTCGACCATCGTGGTCTCGTTGCGGTTGCGGGCCGCTGCGATCAGCCAGCGAATGGCCAATGCCTGGCGGCGCTCGGGGCGCACATCCACCGGAACCTGATAGGTGGCGCCACCGACACGACGCGAACGCACTTCAACATGCGGCGCGACATTGTCGAGCGCCTGATGGAAGACGGTGACCGGCTCCTGCTTGGTCTTCGACTGAACCTGGTCGAGCGCGCCGTAGACGATGGTCTCGGCGACCGACTTCTTGCCGTCATACATGACGGCGTTCATGAACTTGGTGACGATCAGATCGCCGAACTTCGGGTCCGGATTGATCTCACGCTTTTCTGCACTGTGACGACGCGACATGGCTTTTGTCTCTCAATCTCATAGCCCGACGCACTCAAGGAGCGCCAAGGCCGGAAAATCTTACTTCGGACGTCCCTTACTTCGGACGCTTGGCGCCGTACTTCGAACGGCGCTGCTTGCGGTTCTTCACACCCTGCGTGTCGAGCACGCCGCGGATGATGTGGTAGCGAACGCCCGGAAGATCCTTGACGCGGCCGCCGCGGATCATGACCACGGAGTGCTCCTGAAGGTTGTGGCCTTCGCCGGGGATGTACCCGATCACTTCAAAACCATTGGTCAGGCGGATCTTGGCCACCTTGCGCAGCGCCGAGTTCGGCTTCTTCGGCGTCGTTGTATAGACGCGCGTGCAGACGCCCCGCTTCTGCGGGTTCTGCTGCATGGCCGGGACCTTGTTGCGCTTCACCGGCGCAATGCGCGGCTTGCGGATCAGCTGGTTGACGGTAGGCATTAAACCCTCTTGTCTCTCAATTCCGTGTCTCGCCCGGTCAGGGCCGCTCAAAGCGTCATTTCCATACGCAAATTCGGGCCATAAACCGCGCCTCGCGGTCTTGCCCGAACAAAAGGCAGAGGAAGCGGAAGCCGCTTCGTGCACGCCGGAAATGTCTTTTCGCTCGTAAAACGAACCCTGTTTGAGGCAAACTCCAAAGCGTGTCGCTTCGGAAGGGAGAGCCTCACATCGGTTCTGACTGGGCGGCTTCTACTCGTAAGACCGCGGACCGTCAAGCCCGGAGCACCAAATATTGCGCGCCGACCAAGGCTTGGCAGCCATGCGAAAACCGCATGTAATTTTCTTTCGCATTTTTGCAAGAGCGAGGAAGAAAGTGACAAGCCTTCAGGCAAAGTGAATGGGTTTGCGCTGTTGCGCGGCCTTGCTTCATGCGAAAAGGCCGCATGAGCAGTCAAAATCCCCTCGCCCGCCCACCCGCTGCCAAGAGGAATCGGCCCGTGAACGACAACGAAGAACGCCCGGTCACCATCATCACCGGCCGGGTGTGGAAGAAAAAAGGCGGCAAACCGGAAGGCGTCCACGTCATGCTGGTCGCGCCAGACGACGATTCGCCGGTGCGCCGGGCGCTCGAATCGCTTGCCGCCGAAGGGTACGCCGAGGCCGAGCTCGACCAGATCGGCGACATGGACGGCATCCCCGACGAAGAGCCGCATATCTCCGCCTTCCAGGGCGCGCTCGAAGGCGAAGTGTCGATCGTTACCTTCGACGTGCCGATCTGACCCCGACCTCTCGGTCCAGCTTTCGAATCGACTACCGAGACGAATCGGCGACCGAGGCCTTCCCAGCCGACAAAAATGTGCACTGCCGCTCGAGGAAGGCTGAGCTTGGCTTCTCGGCTTCGGCTTGCCCGGGGCAAGTGTTCTGATAAGAAACCATCACCATCATCAAACAGACGGAGCGGCCGTGTCCCAGCCCATCAAGATAGGCATCGTCGGCGTCGGCAAGATCGTCCGCGACCAGCACCTGCCGGCCCTGGCGAAGGATCAGGACTATCGCCTCATCGCGGCCGCAAGCCGGCATGGCAAGGTGGATGACATCCCCAATTTCCCTGATATCGAAGCCATGCTCGATGCCGTGCCCGAACTCGAGGCCGTATCGCTCTGCATGCCGCCGCAGTTCCGCTACGACGCGGCGCGCACCGCGCTGATGGCGAAGAAGCATGTCTTCCTGGAGAAGCCGCCTGGCGCCACTGTCAGCGAGGTCGAGGACCTCAAGACATTGGCCGCGCAGAACGGCGTCTCGCTATTCGCCAGCTGGCACTCGCGCTATGCGCCGGCGGTGGAGGCGGCGCGTGCCTTCCTGAATTCGACCAAGATCAGGTCGGCCGCCATCAACTGGAAAGAAGATGTACGCCGCTGGCACCCGAACCAGGAATGGATCTGGGCCCCCGGCGGCTTCGGCGTTTTCGATCCCGGCATCAATGCGCTGTCGATTGCCACCCATATCCTGCCGGCGATGTTCATCACTTCGGCGGTTCTGGATTTCCCCGAAAACCGCGCATCCCCGGTTGCCGCGCGCGTCGCCTTCCGCACCTCGAATGGCTTGCGGGTGACGATGGACCTCGACTGGCTGCAGACAGGCCCACAAAGCTGGGACATCCTGGCCGACACCGACAAGGGCGCAATGGTGCTGTCGGGCGGCGGCACCAAGCTCGCCATAGACGGCAAGGTGGTTCATGACGAGCCGGAGGCCGAGTACCCGATGCTCTACCGGCGCTTTGCCGAAATCGTCCGCGCCGGCACCTCCGACGTCGATCTCGCGCCTCTCCAGCATGTCGCCGACGCCTTCATGCTCGGCAAGCGCAACGTGGTCGAGGCGTTTTTCGATTGATTTGTGCACGCGACGGGATCGCGGACCTGGCGTGAATGCACGCTCGTGCCAGGTCGACCCCCACTCCGTCTCGGCTACGCCGAGCCACCTCTCCCCCGATCGACGGGGGAGAGGAAGGGGCGCGAACCTATTGCCGCCAACGCTCGTCCAACGCGGCTTCCTTTCCCTCCGGAGGGGGGAAAGGTGGCGCTGCGAAGCAGCGACGGATTGGGGGAAGCCGGTCGTCAAACGAGCAGCCGATGACAGCTGAGCACGACCGACTTGGTCTCATATCAACGTCATTCAGACAATCATGGTGTGGTCTCACTCCACGATCGCAATGGCAAAGCCGTCATAGCCTTTGGCGCCAACGGTCTGGATGGCGGTGCCGTCCAGACGCTTCTCGCTGCCGATGAACGAGAATGCGGCGCGTGCCCCTTCGACATTGGCGTCGCGGCCATCTTCATTCACCACGGCTCCATCGCGTATGACGTTGTCGCAGACGATGACGGTTCCGGGCCGCGACAACCGCATGGCCCAGGATAGGTAGTGCGGATTGTTCGGCTTGTCGGCATCGATGAAGATGAAGTCGAATGGACCGGCATGCTCGGCGCCAAGTGCTGCAAGCGACTGAAGCGCCGGACCGACCCGCAGTTCCACCCGCTCCAAGACGCCTGCCCGCTCGAAATTCGATCGCGCGACGCTGGCGTGATGCGGGTCGAGTTCAAGTGTCACGATCTTGCCGTCGGCAGGCAGTGCGCGCGCCATCCAGATGGTCGAATAGCCGCCCAGCGTGCCGATTTCGAGAACCTTCTTGGCTCCCCGCATCCGCGCAAGAAGGGAAAGCAACTTGCCCTGCGCCGGCGACACGTCGATCGCCGGCAGGCCCTGGTCGTGGTTGGCCGCCAGAACGGCATCAAGCACGGGGTCCGCCTCAAACAGGGAACCGACGATGTAGTCGTCGACTGCCGCCCAGCTTCTTTTGCTCATCGCTTTCTTCTCCGATCCAATTGGAGACCTAAACGCGAAAAGGGGCCATTCGGCCCCTTTTCGTCTTCTCTTTCCGTCCGCTTACTGCGCGGCGGTTGTCATGTCGGCCAGCATCGGCTCGGCGACTTCCACACCCGAGGCCTTGCGGCGCTCGTCGATGATCAGTTCGTCGCGCGAGGTAGCGATGCGCCGGATCTGGCTCATCGTGCCGCCGGTACCGGCCGGGATCAGCCGGCCGACGATGACGTTTTCCTTCAAGCCCTGCAGCATGTCGGTCTTGCCGGCAACAGCAGCTTCCGTCAGCACTCGGGTCGTCTCCTGGAAGGAGGCGGCCGAGATGAAGGACGGCGTCTGCAGCGATGCCTTGGTGATGCCGAGCAGCACCGGCAGGCCTTCGGCCGGCTTCTTGCCGTCCTCGACCAGACGCTCGTTGACCTCTTCCAGCTCGATCACGTCGACATGATCGCCCGGAATGTAGGTCGAGTCGCCCTGCACCGTGATCTCGACCTTCTGCAGCATCTGGCGAACGATGACCTCGATGTGCTTGTCGTTGATCGACACGCCCTGCAGACGATAGACTTCCTGGATCTCGTTGACGAGGTAGGAAGCAAGTGCCTCCACGCCCTTGATCGCCAGGATGTCGTGCGGCGCCGGATTGCCGTCGAGGATGTAGTCGCCCTTCTCGATGACGTCGCCGTCCTGGAGATGGAACGGCTTGCCCTTCGGGATCAGGTATTCGACCGGCTCAAGCGTCGAGTCATGCGGCTCGATGATGATGCGACGCTTGTTCTTGTAGTCGCGACCGAAGCGGATCGTGCCGTCGATCTCGGCGATGATGGCGTGATCCTTCGGGCGACGTGCCTCGAACAGTTCGGCAACACGCGGCAGACCGCCGGTGATGTCCTTGGTCTTGGCGCTTTCCATCGGAATACGCGCCAGCACGTCGCCGGGGCGAACCTGCGAGCCCGGCTCGACCGAAAGAATGGCCTCGACCGAGAGCAGGAAGCGGGCGTCGCCGCCCTTCGACAGCTTGCCGACCTTGCCCTTGGCGTCCTGGATCGCGATCGCCGGCTTCAGGTCGTTACCGCGTGGCGTCGAGCGCCAGTCGATGACCTCACGCTTGGTGATGCCGGTCGACTCGTCGGCCGTTTCCTGAACGGAAATGCCGTCGACCAGATCCTCGTACGACACCCTGCCCTCGATTTCGGTGAGGACTGGACGGGTATAGGGATCCCACTCGGCGATACGCTGGCCGCGCTTCACCTTGTCACCATCGTCCACGAAGATGCGCGAACCATAGGTGAGACGGTGCGAGGCGCGCTCCTTGCCGGCTTCGTCGAGGATCAGCACCGCCATGTTGCGGCCCATGACCATCTGCTGGCCGTCGGAGTTGCGCACCACGTTGCGGTTGCGGATCTCGACCTTGCCCTCATACGAGGCTTCAAGGAACGAGCTGTCCACGACCTGCGCGGTACCGCCCATGTGGAAGGTACGCATGGTGAGCTGGGTGCCCGGCTCGCCGATCGACTGCGCCGCGATGACGCCGACGGCTTCACCCTGGTTGACCGGGGTGCCGCGGGCCAGATCGCGACCGTAGCAGACCGCGCAGACGCCAACCCTGACTTCGCAAGTCAGTGCCGAGCGGATGCGGACCGACTGGACGCCGGCCTTTTCGATCTGTTCCACGTCACGCTCGTCCATCAGCGTTCCGGCCTTGACCAGGATCTCGCCCGACACCGGATGGGTGATGTCGTCGAGCGACGTACGGCCCAGCACGCGCTGGCCGACCGAAGCGACGACCTGACCGGCATCGACGATCGGCTGCATGGTGAGGCCCTTGTCGGTGCCGCAGTCGACGGAGTTGACGATGCAGTCCTGCGCCACGTCGACCAGACGACGGGTGAGGTAACCCGAGTTCGCCGTCTTCAAGGCGGTGTCGGCCAGGCCCTTGCGGGCGCCGTGGGTCGAGTTGAAGTACTCGAGCACGGTCAGGCCTTCCTTGAAGTTCGAGATGATCGGCGTCTCGATGATTTCACCCGACGGCTTGGCCATAAGGCCGCGCATGCCGGCAAGCTGACGCATCTGGGTGGGCGAGCCACGCGCACCGGAGTGCGACATCATGTAGATCGAGTTCATCGGCTTCTGACGGCCATTGTCCTCGAACTCGACCGCCTTGATGCGGGCCATCATCTCGTCGGCGACCTTTTCCGAGCACTTGGCCCAGGCGTCGACGACCTTGTTGTACTTCTCGCCCTGCGTGATCAGACCGTCATTGTACTGCTGCTCGTATTCCTTGGCCAAAGCCTCGGTGTCGGAGACCAGCTTGATCTTGGCATCCGGGATCAGCATGTCGTCCTTGCCGAACGAAATGCCGGCACGGCAGGCATGGCTGAAGCCGAGCGCCATGATGCGATCGCAGAAAATGACCGTCTCCTTCTGACCGCAATGGCGGTAGACGGTGTCGATCATCTTGGAGATGTTCTTCTTGGTCATCTCCTGGTTGGCGGTCTCGTAAGGCACGTTGACGTTCTTCGGCAGAAGCTCGCCGATGATCATGCGGCCAGGCGTGGTGTCATGGATCTTCGACACGACCTTGCCTTCGGCGTCGACCGTGCGGAAACGACCCTTGATCTTGGAGTGCAGCGTCACCGCCTTGGTCTCGAGCGCGTGCTGGAGTTCGCCCATGTCGGCAAACACCATGCCCTCGCCCGGCTCGTTCTGGTTGACGATCGAGAGATAGTAGAGACCCAGAACCATGTCCTGCGACGGCACGATGATCGGCGCGCCGGAAGCCGGGTGCAGGATGTTGTTGGTCGACATCATCAGCACGCGGGCTTCAAGCTGCGCTTCCAGCGACAGCGGCACGTGAACGGCCATCTGGTCGCCGTCGAAGTCGGCGTTGAAGGCCGTGCAGACCAGCGGGTGCAGCTGGATCGCCTTGCCTTCGATCAGGATCGGCTCGAACGCCTGGATGCCGAGACGGTGCAGCGTCGGTGCACGATTCAGCAGCACCGGATGCTCGCGGATGACCTCGTCGAGGATATCCCAGACTTCCGGACGCTCCTTTTCGACCAGCTTCTTCGCCTGCTTGACGGTCGAGGAGTAACCCTTGGCGTCGAGACGGGCGTAGATGAAGGGCTTGAACAGTTCGAGCGCCATCTTCTTCGGCAGGCCGCACTGGTGCAGCTTGAGCTCCGGACCGGTCACGATGACCGAGCGGCCGGAATAGTCGACGCGCTTGCCGAGCAGGTTCTGACGGAACCGGCCCTGCTTGCCCTTGAGCATGTCGGACAGCGACTTCAGCGGACGCTTGTTGGCGCCGGTGATGACGCGGCCGCGACGGCCGTTGTCGAACAGCGCATCGACGGCTTCCTGCAGCATGCGCTTTTCATTGCGCACGATGATGCCGGGGGCGCGCAGCTCGATCAGCCGCTTCAGACGGTTGTTGCGGTTGATGACGCGGCGATAGAGGTCGTTCAGATCCGACGTGGCGAAGCGGCCGCCGTCCAGCGGGACGAGCGGACGCAGGTCCGGCGGGATCACCGGGACCACCTTCATGATCATCCATTCCGGACGGTTGCCGGATTCCATGAAGTTCTCGACGACCTTGAGCCGCTTCAGATACTTCTTCTGCTTCAGCTCGGAGGTGGTCGAAGCCAGTTCCGAACGCAGGTCGCCGGCGATCTTCTCCAGGTCCATGCCGGCCAGGAGGTCATGAATGGCCTCGGCGCCGATCATGGCGGTGAACGAATCCTCGCCATACTCGTCGACGGCGATCATGTACTCTTCCTCGCTGAGCAGCTGGTGCTCCTTCAGCGCGGTGAGGCCAGGTTCAGTGACGATGTAGTTCTCGAAGTAGAGGACGCGCTCGATGTCCTTCAGGGTCATGTCGAGCAGCGTGCCGATGCGCGACGGCAGCGACTTCAGGAACCAGATATGGGCGACCGGTGCCGCCAGTTCGATATGGCCCATGCGCTCGCGGCGAACGCGCGACAGCGTGACTTCGACGCCGCACTTCTCGCAGATGACGCCCTTGTACTTCATGCGCTTGTACTTGCCGCACAGGCACTCATAGTCCTTGATCGGGCCAAAAATGCGCGCGCAGAACAGACCGTCACGCTCCGGCTTGAAGGTGCGGTAGTTGATGGTCTCCGGCTTCTTGATCTCGCCGAAAGACCAGGACAGAATCTTCTCAGGGCTGGCAAGCGATATCCGGATGGAATCGAACACCTGCGCAGGCGCCTGCGGATTGAAGAGATTCATGACCTCTTGGTTCATGCCGTTCTCCTTTTCGGGATCCTCGAAGACCCCTTGCATCTAGTCGCGAGCCAAACGCCCGCCGTCGTGTGTCGGCCACCGGCCGAAGAATTTGGTGCGCTCGGTCGCGATTTCCGCGACCGAGCGTCTTGTTTACTCGGCCGCGTCGGGCAGCCGGACAGGGTTGTCGTCGAGCTTGGTGTTCTCCAGCTCGACATTGAGGCCGAGAGACCGCATTTCCTTGACGAGAACGTTGAAGCTCTCGGGGATACCGGCCTCGAAGGTGTCGTCGCCTCTGACGATCGCCTCGTAGACCTTGGTACGGCCGGCGACGTCGTCGGACTTCACCGTCAGCATTTCCTGCAGCGTGTAGGCGGCGCCGTATGCTTCGAGCGCCCAGACCTCCATCTCGCCGAAGCGCTGGCCACCGAACTGCGCCTTGCCGCCCAGCGGCTGCTGGGTGACGAGCGAGTACGGACCGATCGAACGCGCGTGGATCTTGTCGTCCACGAGATGGTGAAGCTTGAGCATATATATGTAGCCCATCGTCACCTTGCGATCGAACGGCTCGCCGGTGCGTCCGTCATAGAGCTGCGACTGACCGCTGGTGTGCAGGCCCGCCTGCTCCAGCATGATGTTGATGTCAGCCTCGTGCGCGCCGTCGAACACCGGGGTCGCGATCGAGACGCCGCGGCGCATCTGCTCGCTGAGGCGAACGATGCTCTCGTCGTCATAGTCACGAACCGGCTCGTTGCGGTCGTTGGCCGGGATGAAGCTCTCGAGCGTCTTGCGCAGCGGCTTGATGTCGCCGGCTGCCTTGTACGTGTCGATCAGCTCGCCGATCTTCCTGCCCATGCCCGCGCATGCCCAGCCCAGATGCGTTTCCAGGATCTGGCCGACATTCATGCGGCTCGGCACACCCAGCGGGTTGAGCACGATATCGGCATGCGTGCCGTCCTCGAGGAAAGGCATGTCCTCGACCGGAACGATCCGTGACACGACACCCTTGTTGCCGTGACGGCCGGCCATCTTGTCGCCGGGCTGCATCTTGCGCTTCACGGCCACGAAGACCTTGACCATCTTCATGACGCCCGGAGGCATTTCGTCGCCGCGCTGGACCTTCTCGACCTTGTCCATGAAGCGCTGTTCGAGCGCCTTCTTGGAATCGTCGTACTGGCCACGCAGGGCTTCGAGTTCGCTCTGGAGCTTTTCGTTCTCCACGGCAAACTGCCACCACTGCGAACGCGGATACTCGTCGAGCGTATCCTTGGACAGCGTCGAGCCCTTCTTGAAGCCCTTCGGTCCGGCGATCGCTTCCTTGCCGACGAGCACGTCGGAAAGACGCGCGTAGACGTTACGGTCCAGAATGGCCTGCTCGTCGTCGCGGTCCTTGGCGAGGCGTTCGATCTCCTCGCGCTCGATCGCCATGGCGCGCTCGTCCTTCTCCACACCGTGGCGATTGAACACGCGCACCTCGACGACGGTGCCGAAAGTGCCCGGAGGCATGCGCATCGAGGTGTCGCGCACATCGGATGCCTTTTCGCCGAAGATGGCGCGCAGAAGCTTCTCTTCCGGCGTCATCGGGCTTTCGCCCTTCGGCGTGATCTTGCCGACCAGGATGTCGCCCGGCTGAACTTCCGCACCGATGTAGACGATGCCGGCTTCGTCGAGGTTCTTCAGCGCTTCTTCCGAGACGTTCGGGATATCGCGCGTGATTTCCTCCGGCCCGAGCTTGGTATCGCGCGCCATGACTTCGAACTCCTCGATGTGGATCGAGGTGAAGACGTCATCGGCGACGATGCGTTCGGACAGGAGGATCGAGTCCTCGTAGTTGTAGCCGTTCCACGGCATGAACGCGACCAGCACGTTGCGGCCGAGCGCCAGATCGCCGAGCTCGGTCGACGGACCGTCGGCGATGATGTCGCCCTTGTTGACCCGGTCACCCATGCGAACCAGCGGACGCTGGTTGATGCAGGTGTTCTGGTTCGAGCGCTGGAACTTCATCAGCCGGTAGATATCGACGCCGGACTTGCCCGGATCGAGATCTTCGGTGGCGCGGATAACGATACGCGTCGCATCCACCTGGTCGACGATGCCGCCGCGGCGGGCGCCGATGGCGGCGCCCGAGTCACGGGCGACGATCGGCTCCATACCGGTGCCGACGAACGGCGCCTCGGCGCGCACCAGCGGCACGGCCTGACGCTGCATGTTCGAGCCCATCAGAGCGCGGTTGGCGTCGTCGTTTTCCAGGAACGGGATCAGGGCCGCGGCCACCGACACCATCTGCTTGGGCGACACGTCCATCAGATCGACGTTTTCGCGCGGCGCCATCATCACTTCGCCGGCACTGCGGCAAATGACGAATTCGTCGACGAAACCACCGTTCTTGTCGAGCTCGGCGTTGGCCTGCGCGACGTGGTGCTTGGCCTCTTCCATCGCCGAGAGATAGACGACGTCATTGGTCAGCTTGCCGTCGACGATCTTGCGGTACGGGCTCTCGATGAAGCCGTACTTGTTGACGCGTGCGAAGGTGGCCAACGAGTTGATCAGACCGATATTCGGGCCTTCCGGCGTCTCGATCGGGCAGATACGGCCGTAATGCGTCGGGTGCACGTCGCGTACCTCGAAGCCGGCGCGCTCGCGGGTCAGACCGCCCGGTCCAAGTGCCGAAAGGCGGCGCTTGTGGGTGATCTCCGACAGCGGGTTGGTCTGATCCATGAACTGCGACAGCTGCGAGGAACCGAAGAACTCGCGCACGGCGGCAGCCGCCGGCTTGGCGTTGATCAGGTCCTGCGGCATGACCGTGTCGATCTCGATCGAGGACATACGCTCCTTGATCGCGCGCTCCATGCGCAGCAGGCCGACGCGGTACTGGTTTTCCATCAGCTCGCCGACCGAACGCACGCGGCGGTTGCCGAGATTGTCGATGTCGTCGATCTCGCCCTTGCCATCGCGCAGTTCGACCAGCGTCCTGACCACGGCCAGGATGTCGTCCTTGCGCAGCACACGCACGGTGTCCTCGGCCTTGAGTTCGAGGCGCATGTTCATCTTGACGCGGCCGACGGCCGACAGATCGTAGCGCTCACTGTCGAAGAACAGCGAGTTGAACATGGCTTCGGCGGTTTCGAGCGTCGGCGGCTCGCCGGGGCGCATGACACGATAGATGTCGAACAGCGCGTCCTGGCGGCTCTCGTTCTTGTCGACGTTGAGCGTGTTGCGGATATAAGCGCCGACATTGACGTGGTCGATGTCGAGAACCTTGATCTCGTCTTCGCCGGTGCCGAGCAGAACCTTCAGCGTCTTCTCGTCGATCTCGTCGCCGGCCTCGAGGAAGATCTCGCCGGTGGCGTAGTTGACGATGTCCTCGGCCAGATAGTTGCCGAGCAGGTCCTCGTCGGTCGCCTTGATCGCCTTGAGACCCTTTTCGCCAAGCGCCCGAGCCTGGCGTGCGGTGATCTTCTTGCCGGCTTCGACGACGACTTCGCCGGTATCGGCATCGACCAGGTCGCCGACGGCCTTGAGGCCGCGGAAACGCTCGACGTTGAACGGAATGCGCCAATGGTCGCCGGCGCGCTTGTAGGTGATCTTGTTGTAGAAGGTCGACAGGATCTCTTCGCCGTCCATGCCGAGCGCCATCAGCAGCGACGTCACCGGAATCTTGCGGCGGCGATCGATGCGGGCGTGCACGACGTCCTTGGAATCGAACTCGATATCGAGCCACGAGCCACGATAGGGAATGACGCGCGCGGCAAACAGAAGCTTGCCCGACGAGTGCGACTTGCCCTTGTCATGGTCGAAGAAAACGCCCGGCGAACGGTGCATCTGCGAAACGATGACGCGCTCGGTGCCGTTGACGATGAAGGTGCCGTTGAGCGTCATGAGCGGCATGTCGCCCATGTAGACGTCCTGCTCCTTGATGTCCTTGATGGACTTGGCGCCGGTATCCTCGTCGATATCGAACACGATAAGGCGCAGCGTCACCTTCAGCGGCGCAGCATAGGTGAGGTCGCGCTGACGGCATTCGTCAACGTCGAATTTCGGTCCTTCGAACTCATACTTCACGAACTCCAGCATCGAGGAGCCGGAAAAGTCGGAGATCGGGAAGACCGACTTGAAAACGGCCTGCAGTCCCTCGTCCGGACGCCCACCCTTGGGCTCCGCCACCATCAGGAACTGGTCATAGGATGCCTTCTGAACCTCGATCAGGTTCGGCATCTCCGCAACTTCCGGAATCTTTCCGAAGAACTTGCGTACGCGTCTGCGGCCATTGAAAGTCTGGGTCTGGGCCATCGTCGCTCCTTAGCTCTAAACTCGGGACGAGCCTCGCCGCGGCTCGCCTTGCATGCTGGGCCACCTTGGCGGCAACCCTCTGTCTGTTTTCCCGACGCCTGTCGGCGGCCGGTTAGAACGGGAGAAAACCCGTTTCCTGAAGGCCGGTTTTCGGCCCTCAGGAAAGAGGTTCTCGTAGATCTCGCGTTACGCGCTCTCCCTTCGGGCGAAGGGAGTGGCGGACGGCGCGAGGCCGCCCGCCGCTTTTACGCTTACTTCAGTTCGACCTTGGCGCCGGCTGCTTCCAGCTGGGCCTTGAACTTGTCAGCGTCGGCCTTGGAAACGGCTTCCTTGACCGGCTTCGGAGCCGCTTCGACCAGATCCTTGGCTTCCTTGAGGCCAAGACCGGTGATGGCGCGGACTTCCTTGATGACGTTGATCTTCTGAGCGCCTGCCTCGGTGAGGACGACGTCGAATTCCGTCTTTTCCTCGACCGGAGCAGCTGCGGCCGCACCACCACCAGCGGCGGCAACAGCCACCGGAGCAGCGGCGGAAACGCCCCACTTTTCTTCCAGAAGCTTCGACAGCTCGGCCGCCTCGAGGACGGTCAGCTTCGAAAGGTCGTCTACGATCTTTGCGAGATCAGCCATTGTTGTGTTCCTTCATAAGGTTCGAACGTGTGTTTGTGATAGCGAGGAACGGCCTCATGCCGCCTCGTCCTTCCGGGCGTAAGCGCCGATGACGCGCGCGACCGAGGCCGCTGGCGCATTGACGATCTGGGCGATCCGGGTTGCCGGCGTGGCGATCATGCCAACCAGCCTGGCGCGCAGCTCATCGAGCGACGGAAGTGTGGCGAGTGCCTTCACACCGTCGGCATTGAGCGAGGTGGTGCCCATTGCGCCGCCGAGAATGACGAGCTTGTCATTTCCCTTGGCGAAATCGGACGCGACCTTCGGCGCCGCAATCGGATCCTCCGAATAAGCAATCAGCGTCTGTCCCTTGAACAGCTCGATGATCGATGCGGAGTCCGTGCCCTGAAGAGCGATTTTGGCGAGACGGTTCTTCGCGACTTTGACGGTGCCACCGGCGGCGCGCATTTTCGACCGAAGGTCGTTCATTTGCGCGACGGTGATACCGGCGTAGTGGGCCACGACCACTGAACCTGCGTTCGAGAACGCACCGTTCAGGCCCGTGACGAGTTCGCGTTTTTCCGCTCTGTCCACTGCCTATCTCCAGTTGACCCCAATCCTGTTAACGGGAACATCCCATTGACGAGGACAGGCGTCGGGTTGCCTTTTGTCGGCCGGGCCATCCAGTAACGGATCTCCCGAACGACGCTCGAGGATCCTGCCCCCTTTCGCCACATCGACAGTCAAGCCGGCGATGCGCAGACAAAAGGCAAACACGGTTCGAACCTTTCATTGGAGCAATCGCTCCGTTGTCCGGTCTTCACCCGTCTCATGCAGGCCCAAATCGAATTAAGGCTTCTGGGCCGCCTGCAATCTCGGACAGGATGTCCGGAAGCCTTTCGACTTCCGGCACCGGGCCGCCAACTAGGTCGGAGGCCCGGAATTCTTTGCAGATCAGCCGTTTACCGGCCGATCTCGATCAAAACTTATCAGGACGCCACGAGTGTCGAGACGTCGAGCTTGAGGCCCGGGCCCATCGTCGAGGTGACAGACACCTTCTTGACGTAGTTGCCCTTGGCGCCAGTCGGCTTTGCCTTGGTCACCGCATCGGCGAAGGCGCGGATGTTCTCTTCCAGAGCCTTGACGTCGAACGAGACCTTGCCGACGCCGGCATGGACGATGCCAGCCTTCTCGACACGGAACTCGACGGCGCCGCCCTTGGATGCCTTGACGGCGGCGGCAACGTCGGTGGTGACGGTGCCGACCTTCGGGTTCGGCATCATGCCGCGCGGGCCGAGCACTTTGCCCAGACGGCCGACCAGCGGCATCATGTCCGGCGTGGCGATGCAGCGATCGAAATCGATCGTGCCCTTCTGGACGATGTCGACCAGATCCTCGGCACCAACGATGTCGGCGCCGGCGGCGCGCGCTTCGTCGGCCTTGTCGCCACGGGCGAACACGGCGACACGCACCGAGCGGCCGGTGCCGTTCGGCAGGTTGACCACGCCGCGGACCATCTGGTCGGCATGGCGCGGGTCGACGCCGAGGTTCATGGCGACTTCGATGGTCTCATCGAACTTCACCGAGGAACGGTCCTTGAGCAGCTTCAGCGCATCACCCAGGGCATAAGCCTTGTTGGGATCGATGCCTTCGCGGGTCTTCGATACACGCTTTGCAATCTTTGCCATGATCTTAGCCCACCACTTCCAGACCCATCGAGCGGGCGGAGCCCTCGACCATGCGCATGGCCGCTTCGACGTCGTTTGCGTTCAGATCCTTCATCTTGGCAGTGGCGATCTCGCGGACCTTTTCACGCGAAACCGTACCAGCCTTGACCTTGCCCGGCTCCTTGGAACCAGACGTCAGGTTTGCCGCCTTCTTCAGGAAGTAGCTCACCGGCGCCGTCTTCATGACGAAGGTGAAGGACTTGTCCTGATAGTAGGTGATGACGACCGGAACCGGCGATCCCTTTTCCATTTCCTGGGTCTGCGCGTTGAACGCCTTGCAGAATTCCATGATGTTGATGCCACGCTGACCAAGCGCCGGGCCGATCGGGGGAGACGGCGTAGCCGATCCCGCTTTCACCTGGAGCTTGAGCTGGCCTGCAATTTTCTTAGCCATCTCTTTTCCTGCCTTTGTCTATGCCGGCCCACTATCTGGGAAACCTGGCGGTTGCAGTCTGGTGGTGCGATCCATGCGGCCGGCTAAAGCCGCATTCGTCTCCCACCGTTCTCAGGCCGCGCTTCCGCGCCGCCTCCCCTGATCGCCAAACCGGCGACAGGGATTTCGGATCAGCCCTTTTCGACCTGTCCGAATTCCAGATCGACAGGCACGGCGCGCCCGAAGATCGAAACTTCCACCTTGAGCCGCGCCCGCTCCTCGTCCACTTCCTGGACGAAACCGTTGAACGACGCGAAGGGACCATCCGAAACGCGGATCGCTTCGCCGATCTCGAACGTGACCGAGGGCTTGGGCCGCTCGACGCCTTCCTGCACCTGGTTCAGGATGCGCTGCGCTTCCGCCTCGGTGATCGGCACCGGCTTGGAGTCGCCCAGGAAGCCGGTGACCTTCGGCGTGTTCTTGACCAGCGAGAACACCGCATCGGTCAGGTTGGCCTTCAGCAGCACATAGCCCGGGAAGAACTTGCGCTCGGCATCGACCTTGCGGCCGCGACGGACTTCGACGACCTTCTCGGTCGGAACCACGATCTGATGGATATCGGCGGACAGGCCCTTCTGCTTGGCCTTGTTCTCGATATCCTCGGCGACCTTCTTTTCAAAGTTCGAATAGGCGTGGACGATGTACCAGCGCGCGGTCATTTCAAGACTTCTCCGTAATCGCCGGACTTAGCGTCCGATGCCCAGAATCTGTTCGACCGCAAGGCCCATGAGCTGATCGGCGGTGAAGAAAAAGATCATCGCGATCACTGCGAAGGCCAGAACCATCACCGTCGAGATCATCGTCTCGCGCCGCGACGGCCAAGTCACCTTGGCGGTCTCCGCGCGGACCTGCTGGAGAAAGACGAAAGGATTTGTGGTTTTCGAAGCCATATGCCGCTCTGTCTTCAAGACCCGTTGGCCGGGTCTCCTGGATGATCCCGCTGGCCGGGACGTGCCGCCTGAGCGAATTTCGCGCCGAATCAGCGCAATCATTTCGCCCATGCAAATCAGACGCGTAAAGCCGGTTTCCCAGCCCCACGCGTCGCGTGTCTGTTTCGTCTACATAAAACCGATTCTTGATCCACGCAAGTGGCAAGTCTCCGCTTTATGACCAAACACCGCCTCGGAACCATCCAGTCGTTCCGTCCCGGCTATGGCGCTCTTATGCCCCAATCGACCCTATATGGCAAGCGGGTCGCCGATTTTCAAAGGCCAGACCATGGAAATATCGTTTTGAAACGCCATTTTGGGAAATGGCACGGGCAGCAGGGCTCGAACCTACGACCTGCGGTTTTGGAGACCGCCGCTCTACCAACTGAGCTATGCCCGTATCGTGCGCATGTCGGCGCAGACGGCGCTTCCTAAAAGCTTCCGCACGCTCTGTAAAGAGCGGTTCGCAAGCAAACGTGCCTTAATCCCCTGCGCCAGAATCGGGACAGCTGACGACCAGCCCGTTCGGCGGGAAGTTACTTTGGCTCCTGTGGCCGATAGGGGCCGCCCGGCACGCCCCAGCCCCAGGCCGGCATCGGTTCCGTTTCGGGATCGCATGTCTCGCCGAGGTTGGAGTTCATCTTGGCCAGACGCGATCCCCATTCGACATAGCCCATGAAGGCCGAACGGAATTCGGGATCGTCAGGCAGGCCGACCGCGTCGGCTGCATCGGCCAGGAGGCTGATCCAGCGCCGGCGCTGCTCCTCGCTCAGATGCTTGCCCAGATGGTGCATGACCATCTCGCGGTGGCCGCCGAACTGCTCGCTGTAGGTTTTCGGTCCGCCGAAAACCTCGCCGATGAAGGCCGCGACATGGGCGGGATGATCCGGCGACATGGTCTTGAACACCGGTCCGACGATCGGGTCCTGCGCCACCTTGTCATAGAAAGTCTGGGTCAGCCGGTTCAGGGCCTCGCTGCCGCCGGCCCATTCGTAGAGTGTCGGGATATCCTGGCTCATTCTCGATCCTCCGCCTGTCTGGCGCCGCCAGCAGCGACGATAGCGGAACAATCGGAAGTGTCTCAACCTGCCTCCATGGCCAGTTCGTGACTTCGCCGCGGTCTACAATTTGGCCGGCGCATCGGCCTCGGCATTGGCTGAAGGCCGGATGCGGCAATTCTCGGGTCTTGGCACTGCCTGGCAAATGGTGGCACCGGTCAGCGCGTCGACCGATTGCAGGCTCGTCGTCAGTCCGACCTTCAGCATCATTCCGGGTTCCAGCCGGCGCTCGACGGAGCGCCGCTCGATCGCCGCGAACAGGGCGGGACCGATCGCCATCTCCTCGAGATAGGCCTTGACCATCTGCTTTTGCCTCATCGGGTAGAGGCTAAGTCGTGCCTGGGGACCGACAAGCCGCCTCATGCCGCCGGCAAGTATCAGCGCGCAGGCCGAATCGCACTCCACGCCCGCATCGATGCTCAGCCCGGCATAGGCGCCCTCTTTGGCCAGGCAATTCCACGCTCCTGGGTCACAGCCGACGAAATCGGTGCGGCCAACGGCGACGTCGAGCTTCTTTTCATGGATAAGCCGTCCCGCCGCCAGGGCGCTGAACAGGTCGCCTCCCCTCGAGCTGATCACGACAGGCAGTTGCCGTTTACCGAGCATGGCGAGCAGCTGGCGCAGCTTCTGCGGGGTCTGAGGGGTGATCGCGCCTTCCGCCGAGATCCATTCCGGGCAGTCTGGATTGCAGAGCGGATTGGTGCCGCGAACGACGACGAAGCGCATGTCTTCATCGCGCCGCGCCGCCTCGGCTTCGATCGCTGGCGGAGTAGGCTTGGCCGCGATCGCCGTCAGGCCATCAGGCTTGTTCCCCGGCATTTCCCGGCAATTCATGGCCAGGCGGCCGGGCTCGCACAGGCTTGCCGCGGTCAACAGGCCTACGGCGTCCGTGCTGGTGACCAGCTTCATTGCCAGCATGTCGTCGAGGGCGATCTGGTGGATTTCGCGGGCCGGGGTGCCCTTCATCGTTTCGAGCATGCTTTGTTCGATGCCCATCTGGTCCAGGTAGGCCGCCAGCTTTTTCTCCACCGCCTTGCTCATCTCGTAGGTCTTGTAGCTGCCGGCGTTCTTGCGGCTGACGATCTTTGTGTTGAGGATCTTCTTCTTGCCCCCCACGACGCGATAGGTGGTCCGGTATTGCAATTTCGTACGGATGTAGGTCGTGGTGATCTGATGGACGCCGAGATAGGCCCATTCGCCGGCCACCCGCCTGATACCGCCGGCAAACATCAGAGGACAGGCGGAATTGCACATGGCGCCATAGTCGATGACATCGCCGAAGTAGCGGGCGTCACGGTCCTGGCACCCCTTCGCATCGGGCTGGCAGCTGGAAAACACCGTCTTGCCGATGGCGATATCGAGCTTGTTCTTGCGGATCAGCCGGCCAAGCGTCAGCGCCGCCTCGACATTGCCGCCGGGAGAATCCACGACAACAGGCAGTTTCCGGCCGCCAAGCGTCTTCAGCATGCGTTTGAAGAGCGCCGGAGTTCCGGCTTCTATCGAGCCCTCGGCCGATATCCATTCCGGGCAGATCGGCTCGCACCCCGGTGCGTTGCTGCGGACAATGCCGAACCGCATCGTCGGCCCAAGATCCGGCGCCGCATCCGCCGCAAAGGCTAATGGGTCCGCGGCAAGCAATGCCAGCAGGCAGATCAATGCCAGCGGCCACAATGCCCGACGATGAAAATACCGCCTTGGAACCATTTGGAAAAAGCCTCTCGATGCAACCTATACTAGTCGAGGCCCGGAGCCTTGCAACAGGGTTCGGCCGACAGGGCGGCAGCCGATAGCCCGGCAAACAAAAAAAGGGCGGCCCGAAGACCTAATGCAGTTCACTTAGGCACCTTCAGTGTTCTGACAGGATATTTGGCTGGTAGCTTTTTGACGACACGGGGGCATGATCGCCCCCGTGTTTTTGGGAGGATGAGGTCTCCCAGCCGTTGTCTTAATCGGATGAGGTGTGCGGGTAGTTTTGCTGGCGCTTCGATCGCCATCCACCCCCATTCGTGACGAATGTAGTGCAGGGCTGTGGTGAAGCTCAATTCGGTTGGCTTGACCTCGGCTTCGGAGGCAACCTCGGCCATTTCCAACCGCACCAGATTGTAAGCCAGCAAGGCTCCCCAAACTTCCTGATAAACGGTCTGCGGTGTGCCGCTGCGCAGCGTCAATTCGCTGCCAAGAAGCTCCTGCTTCAGCTCTCGATAGCTGGTTTCGATCCGCCAGCGCTCTTCGTATTGCTGCACGATCTCCTGGGCAGGATAGGCCTTCTTGTCCGTCAATGAGGTGAGCAATATTCGCTTTTGCCCATGCCGGTTGACCGTCTCGATCGCCCGAGCTTCCCAGAATGTCGGCAAGTCGGGCTCGGCCTCGCGTGCTTGCGGCGAGACTTTCATGCGCACCCGATAGTCGGTGGCGTTCTGGTCCAGGCGCTGCCATGCACTGTTGCCTTTGGCCGGCAGGAGCCAATGACGTTGCTTGCCCGTCGATTGAAGCTGCAGCAGCAGGCTGGCGCTGAAAAAGCCCTTGTCGAAGACCGTCAGGGATTGGTCCGGCACTTGGTCGAGCAAGCTCTTGGCATAGAGCATCTCATTCTTGCCGTAGATCCCAAACACCGCATCACGCACCAGGTGCGTGGCGAGCGCCGTCAGGGTCAAGAGCCGTAGCTGCGGATAACTTGCAACAGCGCCGGATGCATAGGCTTGCACTCCAAAATGCGCGCGGTTCTCCACGCTGTCGGCGACACGCAATGTGCTGCCATCCACGGCATAGCGCGCAAGACCCCGCCAGCCTCGCCCGGCTTGGTGTCGCTCGTCCCAGCACGTCGCGCTCATCGCAAACAACTGCGCCAGCGGCGCCTGGCCCAAGCGCTGGCGGGCCTGCGTCAAGGCGCTCTTGGCAATGTCCGGGTTCACCTCATCGGGCAACACCAGATCCAGATGGGCCACCACCTCAGGCATCGACTGATGACGATACAAGGAAAGCGCAATCACCAGCCAGACAACTTGCTCGGCGGGGAGCTTGCGCTTGCGGATGCTCGCCTTGCCGCTGCTGGCAAGCGCCAAGGCGATCCATTCCGGATCAATTGCACCCGAAAGTGCCGACAAATCGGCTGTATGTCCTATGCGATCTGGCATCTCAAAACACGAACAGGATGGAAACGAATCTCCATCCTGTTCGATAGGTCTTACCAGATCCTCATCCAGCCCAACTTAAGTGAACTGCATTAGGCCCGAAGACCGCCCTTTTCTTGTCGATCCGGCAAATGCCGGGCTCGATTACTCTTTGATGGTGACGACGATGCCGGCACCGACGGTGCGGCCGCCTTCACGGATAGCGAAGCGCAGCTTCTCTTCCATGGCGATCGGCACGATCAGCTCGACATCGACCGTGATGTTGTCGCCCGGCATCACCATCTCGGTGCCTTCCGGCAGCGACACGATGCCGGTCACGTCGGTCGTGCGGAAGTAGAACTGCGGACGGTAGTTGGTGAAGAACGGCGTGTGACGGCCACCTTCGTCCTTGGTCAGGATGTAGGCTTCGGCCACGAACTTCTTGTGCGGCTTCACCGTGCCGGGCTTGGCCAGAACCTGGCCGCGCTCGACACCTTCACGATCAACACCGCGCAGCAGCGCGCCGATGTTGTCGCCGGCCTGGCCCTGATCGAGCAGCTTGCGGAACATTTCCACGCCCGTGCAGGTCGTCTTGGTCGTCGGACGGATGCCGATGATCTCCAGCTCCTCGCCGACCTTGACCACGCCGCGCTCGACGCGGCCGGTCACGACCGTGCCGCGGCCAGAGATCGAGAACACGTCTTCGATCGGCATCAGGAACGGCTTGTCGAGCGGACGAACCGGCGTCGGGATGTAGGCATCAACCGCAGCCATCAGCTCGCGGATCGCGTCTTCACCGATCTTCTTGTCGCTGTCTTCCAATGCAGCCAGCGCCGAACCCTTGACGATCGGAATGTCGTCGCCGGGGAACTCGTTCTTGGTCAGAAGCTCGCGAACCTCGAGCTCGACCAGTTCGAGCAGCTCGGCGTCGTCGACCTGGTCGACCTTGTTGAGGAACACCACGATCGACGGCACACCGACCTGACGGGCAAGCAGGATGTGCTCGCGGGTCTGCGGCATCGGGCCGTCGGCGGCCGACACGACCAGGATCGCGCCGTCCATCTGCGCGGCACCGGTGATCATGTTCTTCACATAGTCGGCGTGGCCGGGGCAGTCGACGTGAGCGTAGTGGCGGTCAGCCGTCTCGTATTCGCCGTGTGCCGTCGAGATCGTGATGCCGCGCGCCTTTTCTTCAGGGGCAGCGTCGATCTAGTCGTAGCGCTTGTATTCGCCAAAATACTTGGTGATCGCCGCCGTCAGCGACGTCTTGCCATGGTCGACGTGGCCAATCGTGCCGATGTTCACGTGAGGCTTGTTACGCTCGAATTTACCTTT
>NZ_RZRT01000026.1:0-10979 GCF_003998295.1 Mesorhizobium sp. M7A.F.Ca.US.011.01.1.1 | reverse complement strand
TCTGGTCGTAGCGCTTGTATTCGCCAAAATACTTGGTGATCGCCGCCGTCAGCGACGTCTTGCCATGGTCGACGTGGCCAATCGTGCCGATGTTCACGTGAGGCTTGTTACGCTCGAATTTACCTTTTGCCATTGTCTCTTTCCTTGGACGGCCCGGATCTTCAGTTCGGTCGAAGACCTTCAGTTCAGTCGAATGCGGGGCGATTAGCGACAAAGGCCAAAAAACACAAGCGTCTTTTGGCCGGGTGCCGTCTCACTCAGTCCGAACCATCGATCCGATTGCGGGGATATGACGCTGATATAGGAAGGCTCTGGGCAAAATGAAGGGCTAGCGGGCCGACCCGATCGAGGCCGCGAAAGCGCTGGCTTGCTTGCCCGGCCCTGTCTGACACATGGCCAGGCCATGGACCATTGCCGCCGCCACCCGCCTCTGATCTTGTGACCAAATGCATTTCATCCCTGCCTCTGTCCGCGGCCCGCTGTTCATGATCGTCTCGACGGGGTCGTATCTCGTCAACGACACGATGATGAAGCTCGCGACGGCTGGCCTGCCGTCCTACGAAGTGCTGTTTCTGCGGGGTGCCGCGGCAGCCCTTTGGGGCTTCCCGCTGTTGTTCGCGCTGGGCTACGGCAAGCAGATCCCGCTGATCTTCGACAAGCGCGTACTGAGCCGGAACGTGCTCGAGCTGGCGGCGATCCTTTGCTATGTCGTCGCGCTCGCCAACATGCAGATCGCGGATTCCACCGCGCTCGGCCAGATCACGCCGCTCTTGATGCTGGTCGGCTCCTCGATCCTGTTTGGCGAGCGGATCGGCGGCCGGCGCATGGCGCTGATCGGGCTCGGCTTCGTCGGCGCGCTGATGGTGGCGCAGCCGACCATGCAAGGCATTTCGATCTACGCCCTGCTGGCGCTCGGCAACGCAGCCCTTGCGGCGGCGCGCGACCTTGCCGGCCGGCGGGTCGCGGCCGAGGTGCCGGGGATGATCGTGGCGATTTCCGCCGTCGTCGTGGTGCTGATCGGCGCCGGCGCCGCGCATCTGGTTTCCGAGCGCTGGGTCATGCCCGGGGCACATCACCTGCTGCTGATGGCCGGCGCCGGATTTTTCCTGATCTTCGGCCATTTCTTCATCTTCATGGCCTACCGTGTCGGACCGACAAGCGCCGTGGCGCCGTTCTACTATTGCTTCACCGTCTGGGCGGTCATTTCTGGCCTGCTGGTGTTCGGGCAGTTCCCCAACACACTGGCGATCTGTGGCATCCTGCTGGTCGTCGGCAGCGGGCTGACCATCGTGTCGCTGGATCAGCGCCAGCGCCGGCTGGCCGTCGTCGCCTAACGCATGTCGCCCAAAAGGGGCCCCGGTTTTGGGAGAACGACGTGCATAAACAAAACCTGGAGCCTCCGCATCCAAGCACCCGCGCATGAGCAGTTGCCGGGCCGAAAAAGATCGTCTACTCGGCGAAGCATCGTTCGTTCGACGACGACATGATCAATCAGCCAACGGAGTTCCCCGTGACCGATTTTGACCAGAACAAGAGTTCCGACGCCGAGCACAAGGCCGCCATCCGCAAGTCGCTTGTCGGCTGGGCGGTGTTCATCGCCGGAACGCTGATCTTTTTCGTCGCCGCCGATGCAGTGCTGATGCCATAGACGAGCCTCTGCACGTACCGGCCCGAAGCCGGTCTTGCCTTCGGAAACTCGAAACCTCAGACGATCCGCAGGCGCTAAAGCGTCCGCCTTGCGCTGAACTGATGGTAGGCCCACAGCACGACCACCGCTCCAACCACCGCGACGATCAGGCTGGAGATGTTGAGACCGGTGACACCCACGCCAAAGATCTGGCTGCAGATCACGCCGCCGACAATAGCGCCGACGATGCCGAGGACGATATCCATGATCAGGCCCTGGCCGGTCTTGTTGACGATCTTGCTGCCCAGGAAGCCGGCAATGGCGCCCAGAATGATCCAGCTGATGATACCCATTTTTTCCTCTCCATCCCCTCGCCAGCCGACATTTTCATAGGATTGTCAAAACCTCAAGCCAGCTTGAAATTCCGCCCGAATGCTTCATTGTTGAGGAGGGGTCGGGCCTTGGTCGCTATGGAGGATCCACTATGGGACTTTTTGACAATGCCGTTCCCGGCGGCAACATCACCAAACCCCTGATGATCGCGCTCGGCGCATTGCTGGTCGGCAAGAGCGGCAGAAGTGCCGAAGAGCCAGAACAGTCTCCCGCGCCCGCTCCGACCGCCCCCGTGCCGACGGAAACCACATCCGCCGACGGCGGCCTGGCTGGCGGATTGGGCGGCCTGCTCGACAAGCTCAGAAATGCCGGCCACGGCAATGCCGCCGACTCCTGGGTCGGCACCGGGCAGAACCAGCCGATCAACGCCAACGATCTTGGCGCCGCGATAGGACCCCAGATCATTCGCGAGATCGCGCAACGGACCGGGCTGGACGAGCAGGAACTGCTCAAGCAACTGTCCACCGCCCTGCCCGGCATCGTCGACAGACTGACGCCGAACGGCCAGGTGCCGCAGCAGCACCAGGTCGCCACCGCGTTCAACAGCTAGCGCGACCCGCACCCGCCCCTTGGAATGCTGCGCGGCTTGCCGCGCAGCATTTGGTCTGTTGTTTGCGCCTCATGTCCGGACGCACGACAATGCAGCCCCACTCGATTGCAAGCTCGTGTGCGGCCGGTCACTGGATGGCCGCCCAGCCCGTGACGATGACGAGGACAAGCGTGACGATGGCTCCCGAAACGTAGAGGATCGTCCTGATACTGCCTCCCTTGGCAGCGTTGCCGCCGCGCACGTAAACTCCCAGGTGAACCAGCCGGATCACCAGATGCAGCCAAACGATCACTGCCAGTATGACGGGGGCGACGCCAGCCATCATCGCCAGCAAAGCCGGGACGACGAAAGGCGCCAGCGCCTCGACCGAATTCATGTGCACGCGGTCGATCCTGTAGAGCAAATTGTCGTCATCGGCAGGGAGTACTGGGCCTGAAAGTACCCCGACACGGCCCTTGGACGAGCCCGAGTAGATCGCCAGCACGACCGACAAAAGGCAAAGCGCGAGCACTCCAACGATACTGAGCCAGTAGGCTTCCATTCTTCCCTCCGTTTCTTCGGATGACCGGATTGGGAACCGATTCGATCTTTGTGGCTGTCACACGGCCGTCACGTCGCCTGGCGAGAGCAAAGGTCGTGTAACCGGCGCAGGTAAAGTGGCCAGCCTTGATCGCTACCAACGCCATTGCGCACACCTTCCCAGCCTTCGCCATGCCGCTCGAAGTTCCGGTGCACGATCTCCACCCGCGTCCGGCTGTCCGTCTCCGCCGTGAAGCTGACTTCCCACTCGCTAGTCTTGTCCGGATCTGTTTCAACCTGCCATTGAGGGTTGATGTCCCAGCTCAGAAGCACTCGGTTGGGCGGCTCGTAGGCCAACACCCGGGCCCAGTGGCACTCGCTGCCGTCGACGCCTCGGTCATAGATGTGACCGCCCACTCGAGGCTCGAAAACCGTGTCGGCGATTGGCACTGCGAGTATGTTGTGCTCTCGAGGTTTGAACTGCCGAAGTCCTCGGTGAGATCTTGAAGGCCTTTGCGATCGGCGCCTCGACGACGATGGCGTGCCTCACAGGCGGGGGTGCTTGATGCGTGCTCATTCCTCTTCCTTCGACGATTGTTCGACGGCCACCTTGTAGGCAGCCAGGGTCTTGCCCCAGAACCGGTCGAGTTCGGCGCGCAAACTTGCCAGCCTTCCGGATCGACCCGGTAGATGCGTTGCTTGCCCAAGCGCGTATTGGCCACAAGGCCGGCATCCCTGAGTACTTTCAGGTGCTGCGAGACCGCCGGTCGGGTGACAGGAAGGACATACGCCAGTTCCCCGACCGAACAGGGGTGTTCGACCAGCAATTCAAAGATCGTGCGCCTGGTCGGATCGCCGAGCGCTGTCCAGCTGTTCACGTTAGTCTGCACTAACGCGAACCTACGCAAATGAACTTTTTCTGTCAACTCGTCGCGAGGCGCTGCCAGATCCGGAAGTTCTTCCGCTTCGCTTGTCGCTCAGTGACGACAAGCGAAGCGACACGGCTGTGAGACCTATGGCCCGGCATAAAGGTTAAGGGACGTTTCGAAAAAACAGATGGCTGGCTGGAGCGGGTAGCGGGAATCGAACCCGCATATTCAGCTTGGAAGGCTGCTGCTCTACCACTGAGCTATACCCGCGCCGTTCCTGAAGTACCGGATTCATCCGAAAAGCGCCATGCACTTTTCGGTCCGATTCTTTTTGCGTTTCAGGGCTTCCGGGCCGGCAGTGGTGGAGAGGGTTGGATTCGAACCAACGTAAGCTAAGCTAACGGATTTACAGTCCGTCCCCTTTAACCACTCGGGCACCTCTCCAGTCTGCCGCCGGAGCCATGCAACGAGGCATTCACGCCGATCCGGACCCGAGTTATGTGTTCTCCGAAACCAGCGCAGCGCCTTATGGCGGCAAGCCCATTGGGTGTCAACCGCGCAGCCAGGGTTTTTCGTTTCTGTTCGCCGGCTGCGGCGACGGGCCATATCCTTGGCCGGAGGAGACGGCTATAGAAGCCAGCCATGAGCGATAAAACCAACACACCCAAAGATACCCATTACGCCAAGCTGCGCCGCGCCTATCGCGACGAGAAAAGCGGCAGCGCGCCGGCATTCCGGCCCCGACAGCCGGTTCCGCCGGGCGAAAATGCCGCGGACGGCCTGGTGCGGCTCTACGGCCTGCACACCGTGCGCGCCGCACTCGACAATCCGCGCCGCAAGATCAGAAGGATGCTGGTGACGCGCAACGCGGCCGAGCGCCTCGAAATCGCCGATCTCGCCGCCCTGCCCTTCAAGACCGAACTGGTCGAACCCAGGGACATCGACAAGATCACCGGGTCGGACGCCGTGCATCAGGGTGTGCTGATCGAGGCCGAGCCGCTTAAAGCCAAGCGGCTCGATGCGCTTGGTGACGCGAAGCTGGTGCTGGTGCTCGACCAGATCACCGACCCGCACAATGTCGGCGCCATCCTGCGCTCGGCGGTCGCCTTCGGCGCCGGCGCGCTGATCACCACGGCCCGCCACAGCCCGCAGGAATCGGGCGTGCTGGCGAAATCCGCCTCCGGCGCGCTGGAGCACATCGACCAGATCGAGGTGAAGAACCTCGCCGACGCACTCGGCCTGCTGCACGAGGCGGGCTTCCGCACCATCGGGCTTGATTCGGACGCGCCGGCCGAACTCGAAAAGAGCTTTGCCGGAGAAAAGATCGCCCTGGTGCTGGGCGCCGAAGGCAAGGGCCTGCGCCAGAAGACACGCGAGACGGTGACGACGCTGGCGCGGCTCGACATGCCCGGCGCCATCCATTCGCTCAACGTATCGAATGCCGCGGCGATCAGCCTTTACGTGGCGCGGACATTTTTGAAGCGCGGCTAGAGCAATTCTAGGAAAAGTGTGAAGCGGTTTTCCTTCCAGAATTGCGTCAAGACAAAGAGTTAGAGCATTTCGCCATTTCCGTGAAACGGTGGAATGCTCTAAGCCAAAAATATCTCGAAACGAGAAACGGGTCCCGACAGACGCCGGAACCCGTTCTTCGACGGGCCAAGAGTTTGCGGCTTGGGAACGTTGCGCCGCCCTCTCCTGACCTATGCCGCTTTGCCCCTGGCGTCGGCTGCCTCGCTGCCGACCTCGAAATTGGCCATCCGCTCCAGCGCCCTGACCAGCGCCGAATGATCCTCCTTGGCGCCGCCATTGGCCGCGCAGGAATTGAACAGCTGTTGAGTCGTCGAGGTGTTGGGCAAGGAAACGCCGAGCGCCTTCGCGCCCTCCAGCGCGAGGTTCAGATCCTTCTGGTGCAGTTCGATGCGGAAACCAGGCGCGAAGGTGCGCTTGACCATGCGCTCGCCATGCACTTCCAGAATGCGCGAAGCCGCCAGCCCGCCCATCAGCGCCTGCCTGACCTTGGCCGGATCGGCGCCGGCTTTCGAAGCAAAAACAAGCGCTTCGGCGACGGCTTCAATGGTCAACGCGACGACGATCTGGTTGGCCACCTTGGTGGTCTGGCCGACGCCATTCGGTCCGACCAGGGTGATGTTCTTGCCCATCTTCTCGAAGATGGGTTTTGCGCGCTCGAAGGGTTTTTCCTCGCCACCGACCATGATGGTGAGCGACGCCGCCTTGGCGCCGACCTCGCCGCCCGAGACTGGTGCGTCGAGATAGTCGCAGCCGAGATCGTTGATCTTCTTTGCGAACATTTTGGTCTCGATCGGTGAGATCGAGCTCATATCGACGACCAGCTTGCCCTTCGACAGGCCGGACGCGACGCCATTGTCGCCGAACAGCACATCGGCCACCTGTGGCGTGTCGGGCACCATGGTGATGATGATGTCGGCAGCCTTGGCCACGGCGGCGTGGCCAGTGACTGACTTCAGCCCCTTGGCGACGAGATCGGCCGAGGGTTTCGATCGATGGTCGCTGGCGATGACCTGATAGCCCGCGTCCAGCAGATGCCCTGCCATCGGTGCGCCCATGATGCCAAGGCCGATGAAGCCGATGGTTTCCATTGTGGTTCTCCAAATGACTGTGTGAAACGCCCCCTCTAGTGCTTACGCCGCAGCACTTCCCTGCCCGGCCAACTCCCGAAGCCACCCCAAGCCAGCCTCCGTCCCGGCCATCGGCTTGTACTCAGCCCCGACCCATCCGGCATAACCGATGCGGTCGATATGCCCGTAGAGGAAGGGAAAATTGATCTCGCCCGTCCCCGGCTCATGACGGCCGGGATTGTCCGCAAGCTGGATATGCGCGATGCGGTCGAGATTTGCCTCGATGGTCCGGGCGAGATCCCCCTCCATGATCTGCATGTGATAGATGTCGTATTGCAGGAACAGGTTTTTTGAGCCGACGCGATCGATCAGCGCCAAGGCCTGATCGGAATAGTTGAGGAAGAAGCCCGGAATATCGCGCGTGTTGATCGGCTCTATCAGCAGCCTGATGCCGGCCTGCTCCAGCTTTTCCGCCGCGAAGGCGAGGTTTTCGGCAAAGACATCCTCCAGCACCTTGCGGTCGGCGCCCTTGGGCGCGATGCCGGCCAGGCAATTGACCTGCTGGCAGCCGAGCGCCTGCGCGTAGGTGATCGCCTTGGCGATGCCCTGGCGGAATTCCGGCACACGGTCCGGCAGCACCGCAATGCCGCGCTCGCCCTTGCCCCAGTCGCCCGCCGGCAGGTTGAACAGCACCTGGGTCAGGCCGTTCTTCTTCAACCGGGCCGCGACGACATCGGGCGCATGGTCATAGGGGCCGATATATTCGACGCCCTTGAAGCCGGCGCGGGCGGCGGCATCGAAACGGTCGAGAAACTCATGCTCGCCAAAGAGCATCGAAAGATTGGCTGAAAAACGCGGCATTCTTTTTTCTCCTAATCCAACATGACGATCGCGGTCGGCGCGTCTTCGTGGCTCTCGGCAAGGTCCTCGAACTCGGTGATCTTGTCGATCTCGGTGCCCATGGAGATGTTGGTGACGCGTTCGAGGATGAATTCGAGCACGACCGGCACCCGGTGCTCCTTCATCAGCCGCTGGGCCTCCTTGAAGGCACCGGCGAACTCCTCGGGCTTGCGCACCCTGACCGCCTTGCAGCCCATGGCCTCGGCGACGGCAACGTGGTCGACGCCGTAGCCGGCCTCGGGATCGCCTGACCGGTTGATGTTCTCGAAGGCAAGGTCGACCTCGAAGTCCATCGAGAAACCGCGCTGCGCCTGGCGGATCAGGCCGAGATAGGCGTTGTTCACGACGACATGCAGATAGGGCAATTTGTGCTGTGCGCCGACCGCCAGTTCCTCGATCATGAACTGAAAATCATAGTCGCCCGACAGCGCCACGATGGTGCGGTCCGGGTCGGCGGCGCGCACGCCAAGGGCCGCCGGCAAGGTCCAGCCGAGCGGGCCGGCCTGGCCGCAATTGATCCAGTTGCGCGGCTTGTAGACATGCAGGAACTGCGCGCCGGCAATCTGCGACAGGCCGATCGTGGTGACATAGGTGACGTCGCGGCCGAACGCCTTGTTCATCTCCTCATAGACACGCTGCGGCTTCAGAGGCACCTGGTCGAAATGCGTCTTGCGCTTCATCGTCTTCTTGCGGGCCTGGCATTCCTTAGCCCAGCCGGACCAGTCGCGCAGCTTGCCCGCCGTCTTCCATTCGGTGGCGACGTCGAGCAGCATCTTCAGTGCGGCACCGGCATCCGAAACGACGCCGAGATCCGGCGCGAAGACACGGCCGATCTGCGTCGGCTCGATGTCGACATGGATGAATTTTTTGCCCTTGGTGTAGACATCGACGGAGCCGGTGTGGCGGTTGGCCCAGCGGTTGCCGATGCCGAAGACGAAGTCGGCTTCCAGCATCGTCGCATTGCCATAACGGTGCGAGGTCTGCAGTCCGCACATGCCGGCCATCAGCCGGTGATCGTCGGGGATCGCTCCCCAGCCCATCAAGGTCGGGATGACTGGCACGCCTGAAATCTCGGCGAATTCGATGAGCAGATCGGACGCATCGGCGTTTATGATACCGCCGCCGGCGACGATCAGCGGCTTTTCGGCGGCGTTGAGCATCGTCAACGCCTTTTCGGCCTGGGCGCGCGTCATGGCCGGCTTGAACGGCGTCAACGGCTCATAGGCGTCGATGTCGAATTCGATTTCGGCGAGTTGCACGTCGACCGGCAGGTCGATCAGCACCGGGCCGGGACGTGACGAGCGCATCAGGTGAAACGCCTTCTGCAGCGCCATCGGGACGAGGTAGGGTTCCATGACGATGACCGCCCATTTGGCGACCGGCGCGGCAATGGCTGATATGTCGACGGCCTGGAAATCCTCCTTGTTCAGCCGCGCCCGCGGCGCCTGACCAGTGATGCACAGGATCGGAATGGAATCCGCGGCGGCCGAATAGAGCCCGGTGATCATGTCGGTGCCGGCTGGACCCGAAGTGCCGATGCACAGGCCGATATTGCCCGCCTTGGCCCGGGTGAAACCTTCCGCCATGTGCGAGGCGCCCTCGACGTGACGGGCAAGCACATGGCGGATCGTGCCCCTCGCCTTCATTGCCGAATAGAACGGATTGATCGCCGCGCCCGGCACGCCGAAAGCGCAGGAAATGCCTTCCTTTTCGAGAACGAGAACCGCGGCATCGACAGCGCGCATCCTGGCCATTTTCCAGCCCTCCACAGGTTTGTCATTGTTGGATTGGCCAAGGATGTCAGCACGCCGGTTATTTTTCAATTTTTTCAGAATATTTTTTCATTTCTAGAAAACGGCGTCATTTTCTTGATTTTATTTGATTTTCTGTTTTCCAAGAATCCACCCGCGAACGTAGTGAAAAACTTTTTCATTGTGCATTTGGCGAAACCGGCCGAGATTGACTGCATGGAAACCACCGAAAAACGCCAGCGCGGACGGCCGCGCGCTTTCAACGGGCCATCGGAGGCCAGTTCGGTGCAGTCGCTCGACCGGGCGCTGCGCATCCTGGCCATTGTCGCGGAAGGCAGCGGCCTGTCGCTGAGCGAGATCTCTGCGCAGAGCGGCCTTGCCGCCTCCACCGCCTACCGCATGCTGACGACGCTGCAAAACCACGGCATGGTCGAATTCGACACATCAGACCAGCTCTGGTCGATCGGCGTCGAGACCTACCGCATGGGCGCGGCCTTCCTGCGCCGCCGCAAACTGGTCGACCGCGCCCGTGTCGTCATGCAGGAGCTGATGGAAAGAACCGGCGAGACCGCCAATCTCGGCGTCGCCGAGGACGATTGCGTGGTCTTCGTCAGCCAGGTCGAGACGCACCAGGCGATCCGCGCCTTCTTCCGGCCGGGCACGCGCAGCCCCTTCCATGCGTCGGGCATCGGCAAGGCGGTGCTGGCGCATCTCGAGCCGGAGCGCGTCGGAACCATCCTGCGCAAGGCAGGCCTGCAGCGCTTCACCGACAGGACGCTTTCCGACATTTCGGCCCTTGCCCACGATCTGGCGCGGATCAAGCTGCGCGGCTGGTCGGTCGACGACGAGGAGCGGCACCCCGGCATGCGCTGCGTGGCAGCGGCCATCTTCAACGAATTCGGCGAGCCGATCGGCGGCGTTTCGGTGTCGGGACCGACGGTGCGGGTGACGCCGGAGCGGTTGGCCGAGATCGGCCCGCTGGTGCGCGATGCCGCCGCCGAGGTGACCCGGATGATCGGCGGCATCAGGGCGACCTGACGGTCCGATCGTTTCAAGCACAGCGAAAAGAGGGGCTGCGGGGCGCCCCTCTTTTCAGTGATTGAAAACGCCACCTCCTCTCAAAGCCGGCAGTAGTGGCGATAACCGTCGCGGCCGAGATAGGTATCGGAGTCCGCGTCGTAGCTGGCGTAACGATCATAGCAGCGGCGGACGTGCCACGAGCCGCCGCCTTCGTCGACATAGACGGTACGCGGCTGGGCGAGCAGGCTGCCGAGGACGAAGCCGCCGACGCCGGCGGCAATGCCGATGCCGATTTCGCGGTTGTGGTGATAGCTGTGGGCGGCCGAGGGCTGGACGGTGCCGGCCAGCGTGGCGGCGGCAACTGCAGTGGCGATGAGGCCGGAAACGAGTGTGCTCTTGAACATGACGATCTCCTTGCTTCGTTGACCGAGGCGATCCATCCGCCTCTTGATCATCTGTCGTCGCGGCCCGGAAAAGGTTCGAATCTTTTTTCGATTTTTCTGGGATCGGGGAAATCGGATCGACCGAGGTCATGCTGACGGCGACCTTGCGAGAGCTTGGCGAAGAAGTTGATGCGGCTGATCTCCCCCCTGTTTGGACCGGAGACATCGCGAACAGGTGTGCGGGGACATCGCGAACAGTTTTGTCACTTATCGTCTGCAGAGGTTGAGGTCGACTGTTTCTATTTTCTGATGTCTGAAGAAGGCTTGGAAGACGCCGTCCTTGCCGGTGGGGGTGAAGGCCACGGCTTTC
>NZ_RZRT01000263.1:0-431 GCF_003998295.1 Mesorhizobium sp. M7A.F.Ca.US.011.01.1.1 | reverse complement strand
GAGATGATCGAAAAGCTCGCATCGCTGCCGCCGGTCGGTAGCGCGCTCGACCAGATCCTCCACCACTTCGGCACCGACACCGTCGCCGAGGTGACCGGCCGCTCGCGCCGCATCGTGAAGAAGACCGGCCGCGATGGTATCGACCGGCTTGCCGTGGAAAACCGCCCAGGATCGGCCAATCTCGCCGAGACCCAGGGTTATATGGATGACGACAAGCGCATCCTGGTGTTTTCGGACGCCGGCGGCACCGGCCGCTCCTATCACGCCGATCTCGGGGTCAGGAACCAGAGGCTGCGCAAGCACTATCTGCTCGAGTCCGGCTGGCGCGCCGACAACGCCATCCAGGGTCTCGGACGGACCCACCGCACAAATCAGAAGCAACCGCCGTTGTTCCGGCCCATGGCCGCCAACGTGAAAGCCGGCAAGCGCTT
>NZ_RZRT01000262.1:0-431 GCF_003998295.1 Mesorhizobium sp. M7A.F.Ca.US.011.01.1.1 | reverse complement strand
CGCGAAGACCGTGTCACGGTCGGAATTGAGAGTGTAATTGCATGTCGAGCAGGTTTGTCCGGCCCGTGGTGGTGCAAGTTGGCCGGCATGACCGTGAGCGCATCATATTCGATGTGAACGACGCGGCGACGATCCTGCTGCGGAGTTTCCCTCATCAGACGAACAAGCGAAAACTGGCTATGGATGCATGTCTTCAGGTTCTGCGTGGTGAAGCCCGGACGCCGGTAGCGAGACGGGCCTTTGTTACAGCGGCGTTAGAAGCGAAAATCCTACGCAGCGACTGATAGCCAAATGGATAGTAGGCTCAATGGCTCCCAGAGTGACTGGGGAAGCAGAGCTTCACGCTGTCGCACAGCGATGACCGGGATTTGTGCAGTCGAAGCAGAACATCGAGTCCTGCCATCATGGGAAACAACCCGACGTTCATCTGC
>NZ_RZRT01000261.1:0-376 GCF_003998295.1 Mesorhizobium sp. M7A.F.Ca.US.011.01.1.1 | reverse complement strand
GCGCCAACACGGCCAACTCGAAGCACGGCGTGTTCACCGACCGGCCGGGTACGTTGACCAACGACTTCTTCGTCAACCTGCTCAGCATGAACACGGTCTGGGATCCGGCCGCCGGCTCCGACGAAGTCTACGAGGCGCGTGACCGCAAGACCAAGGCGGTCAAGTGGACCGGCACCCGTGCCGACCTGATCTTCGGCTCGCACGCCCAATTGCGCGCGCTTGCCGAGGTCTACGGGTCGGCGGACGCCAAGGCGAAATTCACCAGGGATTTCGTTGCGGCATGGACCAAGGTGATGAACGCCGACCGCTTCGACATCGCCTGAGATCGCTAAAGGTGCTCCGGCGCGGCCGCGCCGGATCGCCGGTCCTCCCAAGG
>NZ_RZRT01000260.1:0-437 GCF_003998295.1 Mesorhizobium sp. M7A.F.Ca.US.011.01.1.1 | reverse complement strand
CGATCGCGGTGTAGAACGCGACCGCCCAGCCGCGTGCATCGGGAACGATGACCTTGCCGGCCGCCACCTCCCACAGGAAGAAAGGCAGCGAAGTGGCAAGTGCGGCAATCGACAGCGCCAGCATCAGGCTCTGCCAGCGTATGGCCGGCTTCAGCCGCAGCCCGACCGAGTAGAAGCTGTAGCAAAGCACCGCGATCAGCATGATGGCGTCGCCGAAATTGAGATCCAGCCTGAGGAGCTGGCGCAGATCGCCATTGCTGGCGGTCAGGGCGACACCGATGATCGTCAGCACGACGCCGGCGATCTGCACCCGGTTCACACGCAGGCGAAACAGCACGAAATTGGCGAGGATGATCACGATCGGTATCGCCGCCTGCTCGATCGAGACGGTGATCGCCGTGGTGTAGTTGAGCGCCGTGTAGAAGATGGCATTGAAG
>NZ_RZRT01000259.1:0-441 GCF_003998295.1 Mesorhizobium sp. M7A.F.Ca.US.011.01.1.1 | reverse complement strand
GACCGTTCTCGAACCACTCCATGAGAAACAGATTGTGGCTATTGGAGTACCCGCTAGGAGACACAAGATGGTAGTGACCGAACCCTTCTCCAACCAGCAAATTGTTCCGTTGTGCATGCTGCCAGTCCTCAGCGAACTCATCGTTGCGAGCCGCCATGGCGTACTCGTAAGTGGCGCTCAACGTTCCAGCGGAAAAACGGCCCTTCCAACTTTCGATAAGCTGGCCGGAGATGTCCAGCGAACTCCCGTGCTCCAGGACGAGAATCACGCACGGCACCAAGAGTAGTGCCGCGCCCCCGGCGAACGCCAGTCGAACCGACTGAACTAGCCGAATCGATAGGAGGAAGCCCGCGAACATCACGGCGATGAATAACGACGTTCGAGACATCGATAACGTCACGGAAACCAATGTCAGGCCGAGCATCAAGAAGACGCTTGCGA
>NZ_RZRT01000258.1:0-389 GCF_003998295.1 Mesorhizobium sp. M7A.F.Ca.US.011.01.1.1 | reverse complement strand
GCCCTTGCAAGTCGCCCAATCGCTGCTGCATCGTGCCATGTAGCGCCCCGCATCCTCAACGCCAGCTTCGAGAAGCATCCGCGTATTCAGGATGTTGGAGAACTCGAACACACCGGCCGATAACAGCAATACGAGTGGTATCGTGATCGCGGCTTCCACCAAAGCGGCGCCACTTTCGTCGCCTTGGAACCGTCCAATGATTCTGCGGAGCCTGGTCATGTCAGCGCTACCGATACAACTGGGCTTCGTTGCGGAATGCTTTGTCTACCAGGGTGTTGTTGGCAAATCCGCCATCGACATCGACGATCTCAAGGCTGATAGCCTTCTCGGCGCCTGTACCGTCCGGATTGTCCTCGTCGTTGGGATTCACCTTCTGGATAGGGTTGTTT
>NZ_RZRT01000257.1:0-387 GCF_003998295.1 Mesorhizobium sp. M7A.F.Ca.US.011.01.1.1 | reverse complement strand
GCCTCGAAGGTTATTGGGGCCACCGCAATCTGTTCGGCCGTGCCGAAAAGCTGCGCATCGAGGGCGCAATCAGCGGCATCGGCGGCAACGACCTGACCGAGCTCAACTACAATGCCGGCATCATGTTCGAAAAGCCGGGCGTGGTGGGGCCGGCGTCAAAATTCTTCGCCGGCGTCAACACCGTATTGGAGCATCCCGACGCCTACGACCATTTCGCGGTCAAGGGCAACACCGGTCTGTCCTATGAACTCGACAAGCAGCAGACGGTTTCTGCGGAAGTCGCGCTCGACTATTCGAAGATCACCGATTCCTTCGGCAAGCACACCTATCTGATCGCGAGCGTTCCGCTGCAATATGTCTACGACAATCGCGACAGCCGGCTGAACC
>NZ_RZRT01000256.1:0-446 GCF_003998295.1 Mesorhizobium sp. M7A.F.Ca.US.011.01.1.1 | reverse complement strand
CATAGACCGAGAATTTCTGCAGGGCGGCCGGAACGGACTTGTCCCAGCCTTCCTTTACCGCCGTCTCGGTCAGGTCGCCCATCACGCCGGCCGCGGCATAATCGAGCACGGTATAGCCGAGCATCTGCGAGGCGGTCGGGTAATTGCCGGCCGCGACCATCGCCTTCAGCGCGGTCATGGCGGCGTCGCCGCCGCCGCCAGCCACGGGCACGTCCTTCCAGGCAAAGCCTTGCTTGGACAGATCTTCCTTGAGCACGTTCAAAGCAGCCGCTTCGCCGCCCGACGTCCACCAATGCAGCATCTCAACTTCCTTGACGTCCTGGGCGTGGGCCGCGAACGCAAGGCCCGACCCGAGAGCCGTTCCGATAAGCAGTTTGCGCAACATGTACTTCCTCCCTTGTTACATCTACACGACCGGCGGTTGTCCGCCGGGTTCCTCCCAACTC
>NZ_RZRT01000255.1:0-446 GCF_003998295.1 Mesorhizobium sp. M7A.F.Ca.US.011.01.1.1 | reverse complement strand
CACGGTGGCCCTCCGCCTCAAAGCCAACAAGGCCGAGGAGTGAGAGCGGCGCCCGGTGCCCGTCAGTAGATACTTTTGATGTTGGTTTCCGAATTGGCAAACACCTCGTCGGGCACGAAGAAGTCACCGGCGAGCGGACCTGTCGCATCAGGCGCATAGATCGAAAAATCGCTGACGCCTTCGGCGCGCAGCACCTCCTCGTCGATGTAGAAATTGCCGGTCGCCTCGCGCGACGGCCTAAGCAGGATCGCATGCGCGGCATCGGCCATGATGTCGGGCGAACGGCTCATCGCTGCCACCGTCGCCCCGCCCAGGAGATTGCGCACCGCTGCCGTATCGATCGTCGAGATCGGCCACAGCGAATTGACGGCGATGCCGTCCCGAGCGAACTCCGCGCTCATGCCCAGCGTGCACATGGACATGCCGAATTTGGCCATCGTATAGGC
>NZ_RZRT01000025.1:0-84374 GCF_003998295.1 Mesorhizobium sp. M7A.F.Ca.US.011.01.1.1 | reverse complement strand
ACGTGCCCGATACCTTCGCCGACACCTCGGCGCTGGAGCAGGCGGTCGGCTACCGCCCGACGACGACAGTGACCGAAGGGGTGGGGCGGTTCGTCGAGTGGTACCAGGCGTATTTCGGGCGGGGATAAGGCTCGGCGTTTCCCGGCTGATCCGCGCTGTTCCATGATCACGTAACCAGGAGCAGATGGAATCGATACGGCTCGCAAACAGGCAGTCTGCAATCCATTGCAGTCCCAGGCGCTATTGAGCGTCTGCATCCCCACGTTCAATCGGCGGGATCGCGTTGCGGCGCTGGTTCAGCAACTGCTGCGTACGGACTGCCCATTGCAGATATGCGTCCACGTCGACGGTTCGACCGACGGAACGAACGAAGCGCTTGCGGAAATCGCATCTCGCGATGCCAGTTTGGTGGTCACCACCGGCCCGAATGACGGCAGAGGCCGCGCGATGTTTTCGGCGATTGCTTCCGCCACTGGCGACTATTGCATGGTCTTCGATGATGACGACGATCTCTTCACCGATCGCTTGCCGGAAGTCTGTGAGCACCTCTCGCAGAGAAGTGTCGATGAGAAGATTGCGGGTTTTGTGTTCTCGATGGCTCTTGGCCACCCAGAAACGGCAGCAGAGCCGTTTCCGTCGGAACGGACAAACCTGATAAAGATGCGGGCCGACGAACGGGTGGTCGGCGACAAGAAGGAGGTCATCAAAACTCCTTTGCTTAAGCGGGTTGCCGTGCCCCCATCGGGGCGATTCCGCCGTGTTCCAACATCTCTTCTCTGGTCCAGATTGGCGATCGAATACGACGTTATCTGTGTCAATGTCGAGATTGGACGAAAACGATATTTGCCGGAGGGTATGACGGCAAGGATTCGGCTTCTTCAGCGGCAAAATGCATACCCGATGTTGTTGCTGAACTTGAACTACATCAAGGCGTTCTGGCTAGGACGATATCGGTCGGTTCGGTTCCTGGGCAAGGCGGTTCTTGCCTGTTTGAGCTTTGGTGTCTTGAGTTTCCCGTTCTTGCTCAAAAGATCATTCGTGCGGGTGACTTCATGAAAGAAGCCAGCCTGTGGAAATTGGTGGAAGCCATCGTAATACGAATTGTTCCTGGTCTTCTGAACATAGCGACGTTGCTGTACATCGGCAGCCATCTGGAGACTGGACAGTACGGTATTTTCAGCACGACGATTGCAACAGTTTTATTTATTTCGACACTTGTTTTTGGAGTCGCGACCTATTCGATAATGCCGGTTTCCGCAAAAATGCATGCCGCGGGAATGGGTAGAGAGTACGTATCGTCCATTTTGACCGTGCTGGCAGTTGTGGCGTTGTTTGTCGTCCTGGCTGGACTGGCACTGACGTGGCTGGGATTTGGCAATGCCGTTGCCGCGACCATCATCGTTTCTTTCGGCTTGCACACCGCACTTCAAGAGATTTTGAGGTCACAACTGCGTTTGTGGGCGTACGGTTGGTCGGCGATTGGCCAGGCCGTCGCATACCAGGCAGGAGCCATAGTCCTGCTTGTCGGAGATGCGAAAGTAGGCTCGGCTCTTGCAGCCTTTTCGCTCAGCTATTTCGTCGGAGCGCTGATTTCATTTGCCTTGCTGGGACCTTGGAATCTGAGACGGCCTGGCTTTTCCTATCTTGCCGGGTCTCTGGTCACAGGCTGGGGATTTGTGTTGAGCAATCTGGCCGAGAGCGGCGTGTTTGTCGGCATTCGATACATTGTTTTGTTGCTTGGCTCCGAGACCCATCTCGGTGTCTTCTCGTTTTGTTTCGATCTTTCACAACGGTCCGTCGGCTTCTTCATGAATGCGGCCAGCTTCGTTTTCGTGCCAAGGGCGTTTCTCAGCGCCGCAAATGGAAACGTCAGGGAGTTTCGGCGCGGACTGTTTGAGGGAGCGGCCATCGCACTCATTTTTGCGACCGCGGCGGCGGCCGGAATAGTTGGCCTGTTTTTCTCGGGCCATGCATCCGGGTGGCTGGGGAAGTCTTTTGATCCTGTGGTGTTCGGGATCGTTTCTTGTGCTGTTTTGGTCAACAGAACGAAAAAAGTGATCATCGATCCGTTTGCGCTTCGGTCGAGCAAAACGATGACGTTGACCTACTCCTACGCGGTAGGGGCGTTGGCTTGCTGTTGTCTGGCGGCATTGGGCCTTTGGTGGCGGGTGCCGCTTGGCAGTGAAATGGCATTTTTGTTCGGATATGTCGTTGCCGCTGCCTGTTCCTTTTTCGCATTGAGGAATGTGATTGCAGACCAAGGGCCTGGTGCGAAACAGCGCACCGTTTTGGTGGTCGGGCCGGATGCCAGAAATGAATGAGAAGAAAGCATTTTACGACGAGAAAAACAGGCGCATCGTCCATGTCGGCACGGTGGCTGATGACGACTATTGGGATTCTCACTGGGCCGAAGGGATTGTCTTGAGGCCGGATCGCTTTGTCGTTGAAACCACCAAGCGATATCTGACCGGATCGGCCAAGGTCCTGGACGCTGGATGTGGCTTGGCCAATACGGTCCATGGCCTCCACCAGGCAGGCTTTTCCGCCTACGGGATCGACTTCGCGCAGAAGACCGTGGGGATGGTGAACCGTGCCGCGCCCCATTTGCAAGTGACCGTGGGGGATGTTCGAGCAACGGGCTTCGCGGACGAATTCTTCGATGGGGTGTGGTCCCTGGGGGTGATCGAGCACTTCTTCGACGGTTACGATGAGATCGCATTGGAGATGAGGCGCATCATCCGGTCAGGAGGAGTTGCCTTCGTGACAGTGCCGAGCATTTCTCCTCTCCGACGGCTGAAGATAAGAATGGGTCTCTATCCCAGGTTTTCAGGTGAACAGGCCGGATTTTACCAGTTCGTTCTTGAGCCGTCTTCGATTGTTTCCAGTTTCGAACAGCACGGCTTCAAGCTTCGGGGATCACAGCCAAGGGGAGGCTTCAAGGGGCTGAAGGACGAGACATTTTTCTCCAAGCCGATGCAGGCCTGGTACGACAGCAAGAATGGAATCCTGAGAGGTTTGCGTGCTGCCGCGGACCGGTTGCTCGGCCCATTTTCGCATCATACGCGGCTCTACGTCTTCCACAGGATATAGCGCGGATGTCAAATCCGAGTGGGCGCAGATCGCCAGACGAAACCGGTGGTGAAGCAGTGTCGATATTGCGAAAGTTTGTTCGCGCGAATGTGGCCATTTCCGAGTTCCTGGACAGTGCTCTGCCGCGGCGCCTTCGCACCGACGGCAACCGGACCTTTGCGACGGAGATAGCACCTCCCTTACTTACCTCAAACGCACGGGTTTACGATCTTGGCGGGGGTGCCAGGCCGTTCGTCAGTCTTTCGGAGAAGCGGCGCCTGGGGCTTTTTGTCGTTGGGCTCGACCTCGACGCGGAAGAGTTGTCGAAAGCGCCACGCGGAATATACGACGAGGAGATTGAAGCGGACCTTACCTCGTTTAGGGGGAGGGGCGATGCTGACGTCGTCATTTGCCAGGCAACGCTCGAGCACGTCCGTGATGGCGAGGGTGCCCTGCGCGGCATTGCCAGTTGCGTGAAGCCGGGAGGCATGGTTGCCATTTTCTCGCCCTCGCGCAACGCCGTTTTTGCCAGATTGAATCGGGTCCTGCCGGAGGGGATGAAGCGACGGCTGCTTTTTGCGATCTATCCTGAAAAGGGCATAGGTCATGACGGGTTTCCGGCCTTCTACGACAAGTGCTTGCCCAGTGACGTCGAGACAATCGCAAAACGGAACGACCTGGAACTTGTCGAGCGCCGTCTGTTCTGGAAAAGCTCCTACTTCTATTTTTTCGTGCCGGCCTTTCTTGCCTGGCGCATCTGGTTAGGCGTTTCGGCCCTGTTTCTCCGCAAGGATGCCGCTGAAACCTACGCCTATGTCTTTCGGCGAAAACAGTGAGTTCCCGCGGCTCATGAAAAGAAAGCTCGCGCTGATCGCCATTCCGCTCGACAGAAGAGGCGGTGCCGAAACCATCCTGAAACTTGTTGCGCGCGCACTCGCGAGGCGACCCGATTGGGACGTCGAAATCGGCTTCTTGGGTAGCCAGGCGGCGGGCGAGGCCGCTGGATCACACCAGGACGGAATTCGGTGCAGCTACGGCTTTGGCGGCGGCAAGGCCATGAGCGAGTTTTTGCTCGCCCCGCGGCTTCTCCGGCGTCGGTACGATTTGGTGTTCTCGAGCCACGCACGGGTGAACTCGTTTCTGGCTGCCGCTCGAAGCATTGGACTACTCCGCAGCCATAGGCTGGTCGCCCGCGAGTCCACGGTACTTCTGGATCGCTTCAAGGGTCCTCGCGCGCTGGCTTACAAGGCGCTCTACGCTGCCTATGGCAGCCAAGACATGATAGTCGCGCAAACGAGCTATATGAATGAACGCTTGCGTGACGTATTGCCCCGGCGAGCAATCGCCAAGTTGTGTACTTTGCCCAACCCGGTCGACGACGATCTCATCGTCAAAATGTCCATGGAGGCATTGTCCGGGCACGACGACGAGATACTTTCCCGCCGTCCACAGATAGTCTGGTGCGGCCGGCTGATTGATGTGAAGCGTCCGACGATCGCGGTTGATGTGCTGGCCGAAGTCAGACGAAGGACCGGCGAGGATTATGGGCTGACCATGGTTGGCTCTGGCCCCATGGAAGCGGAGTTGAGAGCCCGCGCCGGCAAGCTTGATCTGGCCTCGCGACTAAATCTGCTCGGCCAGAGAGACAACCCGTTTCCGCTGTTTCGCGCAGCGCGTGCCGGCATGCTCACGTCGGCGACGGAGGGATTTCCCAACGTCCTTCTGGAAATGATGGCTTGCCGGATTCCCGGCATCGTCACCACCCCCTGTGCGGGAGATCTGGACATGCTGTCGGGCCTGGAGATTTCAGCCGGCTTTGGCGCGTCGGAAATTGCGGAAGCACTGCTGAAGGTCATTCAAGTCGGTGATCGGTCGGCCTTGTACGGAAAGACCTTGTCGGAAAGATCGCCGGATCGGTTTGCGGATATGCTGTTGAGAGCGCCGTCGTCATATCCGGGTGGGCAGAGATGACGGCCGTTGCTCACAACAAGATACTCGTCTCGATAAACACATCCTGGAATGTCGTCAATTTCCGCAAGGGACTGATCGAGGCGCTGCGGAGCCGTGGCTATGACGTGGTCGTCGTCGCGCCGAGAGACGAGTATTCTCCGCTGATTGGGGCCATGGGCTGCCGCTATGTCGAACTCGACATGGACAATTCCGGCACGTCACCGTTGCGGGATTTGGTCCTTCTGTGGCGCTACTGGCGTCTCTTGCGGCGCGAGAGACCGCTGGCGTTTGTCGGCTTCACGATCAAGCCCAATGTGTTCGGCTCCATCGCGGCCAATCTGAACGGCATTCCCGTTATCAACAACATTTCGGGATTGGGGACGGCGTTCGTCCGCGGTGGTCTGCTGCTCAGGATTGCCAAGGCCTTGTACCGGGTGGCATTGGCCCGTTCCAAAATGGTTTTCTTCCAGAATGACGATGACCGGATGCTGTTCGTCGACGAACGCCTGGTTCGCAAGGATCGAACCGCGCTTTTGCCTGGCTCCGGGATCGACCTCGTGCGTTTTGCCCCGTTGTCCGAAGCGCGCACCGGGTCTGGCGCCATCGTCTTTCTTCTCGTGGCCCGGCTTCTCTGGGACAAGGGTGTCGGCGAGTTCATCACGGCGGCCCGTCGGGTTTGCCGTGAGGTGCCCGGAGTGCGTTTCCAGCTACTCGGCTTTCTTGATGTCGAAAACCGGACCGCGGTCAGCCGCGAGCACGTGGAAAAATGGGTTGGCGAGGGATTGGTCGAATATCTCGGCTCCACCGACGATGTGCGGCCTTTCATGCGTGCCGCCGATTGTGTCGTGCTGCCCTCCTACAGGGAGGGAACGCCGCGCTCGCTGCTCGAGGCGGCTGCGATGGGCAAGCCGCTGATCGCAACCGATGTGCCAGGATGCAGGGAAGTGGTGGACCACTCCGTCAATGGCTTCCTATGCAAGGTGAGGGACCCTGATGACCTTGCGAGCAAGATGGTCGAGTTTGCGCGGCTGGACGGCTCGTCCAGGGACAGGATGGGGGCACAGAGCAGAAACAAGGTCGAGCGGCAGTTTTCGGAAACGATCGTCATCGAGAAGTACATGCAGCAGATAGAAAGACTGAGCGCCCTTGCGACGAAATGAGCGGACCGGCCGCACAGGGTCGGATGGAGGACGGTTTTGTCAGTCAGGAGCATAGCGTTGCTTGCCGTCGTGGCTGTTTTGTTTGGTGTTGGCTTTCTGGGCATCATCGTGATGCAGAGGGGCGGCCCGTCCCCCGCGAAGCCGGTAGCCGAGCTCAAGCCGTTTGACGGCAAGCTCGCAATCCCATCGGTCGATGATCTGCGCGTCGGCGGTCGCAAGATCCTGCTGTGTGGAGCGGCGTTTTCCAGGCCTCAGGCTATGCGCCTCCTGGTGACGGAAGCGGCGCGCCGAGACTACCAGGGGCTCGTCCTGGCCTGCAAACCTGTCGGTGCCGGAACACCTTGCGACGGCAAGATCGCCTCCAGGGTTGGCGATACCCTTGTTGTGCAGTGCTTGACGGCCGAGGGCGAAGATTTGGCCACCATACTTACGCAGGGCGGAATTCTCTGCGGCCAGCCGGTTCAGGCCGGCGCAACGTACAAACCTTGCTGAGCAGGTCGCCAGTAAAGACCCGAGCCTCTTGCGGCGAAGCGAGTGGGTCTTGTTCTCAAGCTGGCCGGCTGCCCGTATTTGGGTATTTATGGGTCCTTTCTTGGGTATGTCGGTTCTTGAATTTTTGGGTATTTTTGGGTATGGCTCTGAAGATCGGCTCCTTGCAAATTACCCCCGAAATCCTTGCCTTGGTCTCGGAGATCGACGAATTCAAAGGGGCTTGGCGAGCGCTGGGAGCGCTCGCGCCACAGCGCCTATCGGCTCTGCGCCGCGTTGCGACCATCGAGAGCATTGGCTCTTCTACCCGTATCGAAGTAAGCAGGCTCACTGACAGCGAAGTAGAGCGGCTGCTCGCCAACCTCGACATCAAATTCTTTGAATCCCGAGACGAGCAGTAAGTCGCCGGATATGCACAGGTCATGGAAATGATCTTTGCGCATTTCGATGTGATTGATCTGACCGAAAACCACCTGACACAATTACACCGTGACCTGCTGGAGTTCAGCAACAAGGACGAGCGCCATCGCGGCGCATATAAGACACTCGCCAACAATGTCAGTGCGTTCGATGCCGAGGGGAAAGAGATTGGCGTCATCTTCGATACGGCGACGCGCTTCGAAACGCCGAAGCGGATGAAGGAGCTTGTCGAGTGGACTCGCAACACACTCAGCGAGCAAAGCTTGCACCCTCTGCTCGTCGTCGCAATCTTCACGGTGGTGTTTCTGGAGATACACCCATTCCAGGACGGGAATGGACGGCTGTCGCGCGTTCTGACGACGCTCCTGCTGATGCGCAACGGATACGTGTATGTGCCCTACTCTTCACTCGAAAGCGTGATTGAGAACAGCAAGGAAGGCTACTATCTGGCGCTACGCCAGACCCAGAAGACGATCCGCAGCCCGAACCCCAATTGGCAGCCATGGGCCGTGTATTTCCTGCGCGCTCTGCAGCAGCAAAAGCGGAGGTTGGAGAAAAAAATCGAGCGGGAACGTCTTGTGCTCGGCACGTTGCCCGAACTCTCTCTGCAAATTGTTGAGGCCATCAATGAGCGTGGGCGCATAACCATCAGCGAGATCGTCAACCTGACAGGCGCAAACCGAAACACCGTCAAAAAACACTTGGCCATTCTGGTCGAAGCGAACCATCTGGCCCAACATGGAACCGGCAAGGGAACGTGGTACGGCCAAAATAGGCGGTAAAGGCTCCAAGTCTGAGGTACGTCGACTTGGTGAATTGGATCGAGGTGGGGGCATGGAGCCAGATCTCTATGGCCGAGAGATGAGGAATGGGTAGCCGAGCCGGCCGTCTACCCCCGTTGGCCGCGATTGGTATCGAGCCGATCTCGAATTACATGCTGTCAGCAGGAACATCTACACCGAAAATGTATCTATAATTCAATATATTAGCTTGGGTGTCGGAAGGTTTGGCGCGCTCAGCTTGGTCAAATCTTATCGAGCCAGTCACCGCGGAAAGGAGACCTCAAATTTTTGCCCGATAATAAGAAACCTGTGAAAGTTAGTCGAAAACTATTAATGCGATTTGGCTAAAGTACTGTGCTCGGACAGACACGCATCAGCTTAAATCGCCTCGCGCGCGCGAAACAGGTTGGAATTGTGGCCAAAAACTGGTACGCGCTGATGCACTGCCTTTGACTGGGTGCGTCTGAAGTGGTGCAGCAAGAAGGGATCGAAGACTGATGAACCTTGTGGTTAAAACTGCGCTTGCCGTATTTGTCGTGTCAATCGGGTTTGGTCCAGCTTCATCGTTTGCCCAGGATGCTTCGTGCAGCTGCGCGACACCCTATCAAGGTTCGGCAAACCCGATCGGATCCATCCGTTCCGCCATCGGTGATGTGATGGTGTCGCAGACGGCGGGCTATGGCGCTGCCAAGGTTGGAAGCGCGCTCGATTTCGGCAGCCGTGTGGTGGTTGGCGCCAAGGGCGCGGCCTCCGTTCTGGTCGGCGGCTGCAATCTGGAGGTTTCGGCCAATTCGAGCCTCGACGTTTCCCGCCTTGGCAACAACATTTGCCTCAAGCTTGTCGGCTCGGAGCAGACGGCTGCTATTCAGCCCTCCGGCGGCGGCGCTGGGTTCGGTCCGCCGGAGGCGATTTTCGCCGGGGCGCTTCTGACGTCTGGCGTGCTCGCGGCGACGCAGGACGACGACAACGGCGTCAGCCGCTGACGAAGATATGGCGGCGTCGGCCGCTGTAGAGAAGGGTCTGGATAGGTTGGCGGGCCGGCTGGTTTATTGGGTTTGTTAACCATATTGTTCTATTGCTTGGGGCGGGGCGGGCTGTAATTCGTACCAACAGGGCGAGTTACAGATTTTGGTGGGGTAAAATGATGAGTTGCCGTCGGTTCGGGGCTGCTTTTGCTTTTGTTGCATTCGTCGCAGGGGGCGTCCTGTTCGCCGCGCCCGAGGCTGTAGCTCAGCAAACCTGTTCCTGTCTTGCGCCCGTGCCGGCGTCCGAAGACGCGATAGGTCGTCTTACGCAGGTCCGGGGTGATGTCCAGATGTCCCAGGCCGGCGGCTATGCAGGGGTGGATGCCGAGGCGCCGGTGTATGCGGGCGCGCGCATCATGACCGGGGCGCAGGCGTCTGCTTTGCTGGCTATCGGAGCCAATTGCGCGCTCGATATTCCAGCCAATGCCACCGTCAAGGTCGACCCTATCGAAGGCGGCATGTGCGTTTCGCTTGAGACACCATCTGCGACGATCGTTCCCGCCAGCTCAGAACCTGGCATGCTGCCGGTTCTCTTGGGCGGCGCCGCCGTCGGTGGTGCCGTCGCCCTTATTATCGGCCTGCAGGATGACGACGACGCGGTCAGCCAATAGGCGGGATACGACCCCCGTTGTTTTGCGTAAATTTGCCAAATGCGTCATTCGCCTTCATGCGGGTGACACGTTTCTATTTTTGTCGAGGCGAAGCTTTGCCTCCTCTCAACCAGAAACGCCAATGATCGACCTGCATTCACATATCCTGCCCGGTCTCGATGACGGTTCTCCTGACTTGGCCATGTCGCTGGAGATGGCACGGCTGGCAGTCGCCGACGGTACAACGCATATGGCATGTACGCCGCATGTAATGCCTGGGGTTTATGAGAACGCCACGCCAAACATTGCCGAGGCTGTTCAGGCGTTGGAACTGGAGCTTCATCGCGCTGCCATACCGCTTACCCTATACGTTGGCGCTGATGTTCATCTCGCGCCTGATCTTTCCGATCGATTGAGGCTTGGTACGGTGCCGACTCTGAACGGATCCCGCTATTTCCTGTTCGAACCGCCACATCACATTCTGCCTCCGCGGCTCGAAGACTTCGCCGCGCGTCTCATAGGCGCCGGCTTCGTGCCGATCCTCACTCATCCAGAGCGGTTGACCTGGATCAAGGCGAATTACGACGTCATCGAGAGGTTGAATACGCTAGGCTGCCTTATTCAGCTCACGGCTGATTCTGTGACGGGGGCCTTTGGACGGACGGCGCTCTACTACTCGGAGAAGCTGCTGGATGAGGGCAGGGTGGATATTATCGCCTCCGACACGCACGGCGCCAGCCGGCGGCGGCCAGGGCTTTCGCAGGCGGTTGTCGCCATCGCGAACCGGTGTGGGGAAGATGAGGCTTACAACATGGCAGTGAAACGCCCGGACGCGATATTGCAAAATCGGCCGCTCGTGCCCATCGGAAAGCAAAGCGCGAGGAAATCGGGCGGCAACAGTGCGGGGCGGTTTGGCGGATTGGGCCGGTTGTTCAAGAGCGGGGCTCTTTGATGGGCATTTTCGATCTTGCAAGAAGTCATGCGGGCACCGTGCCCGCTTTGCTCGCATCGCTAGCAATATCTGCTTGCGCAAGCACTTCGTCGACATCGACGTCCTCCACCAGTTCTGTCGATGCGCTGCAGCCGATGGCGTCTTCATCGGCGCTCTCTGGCGGTGGTACGCTGCAGGTGGTCAAGGATCTCCCGCCGCCGCAGAATACCCAGAACGGCAGCGAGCAGCCGCTGTCTGCCAACGATGTGCTCGAGGTCAGTGTGTTTCAGGTCGATAATTTGAACAGAACAGTTCAGGTCGACGCAGGCGGGCAGATTTCGCTTCCGCTGATTGGAACCATGACTGCAGCCGGCAAGACCGTTCGTCAGCTCGAGAAGGAAATCGAGACTGCCTACGGTGAAAAGTACTTGCAGTCGCCTGACGTGACGATTTTCGTCAAGGAGTCGATTGGCCAGCGCATCACGGTCGATGGTGAAGTCAACAAGGCCGGCATTTATCCAGTGTCCAGCAGCGCTTCCTTGCTCGACGCGATCGCCCTTGCCGGAGGGTTCAATCCGGTCGGTGATGCCGGTAAGGTCTTCGTCTATCGCAATGTCGGCCAAAACAAGCTGGTCGCAAATTACAATGTCGAGGAAATCCGCGCCGGCAAGAACCGCAACCCGCGGATCTATGGCGGCGACGTGGTCGTCGTTTTTGCTTCGAAGTCGAAAATCGCGATGAACAATTTGAAGGATGCGCTGGGCCTCGCCTCCAGCGCTGCCCGCATTGCGGTCATTCCGTAGACACGGACAACCCCAGGATCACCTCGCGCATGCTCGATCGCAACAGGCAGCCCCAACTTGCCGGACCCGGACATGGCCAGGCCCTGTCCGCGGACTCCTATTACGACGTGCCGCAAAATTACGGTCCCTATGGTCGCGACTATGCGGGCCAGGATGAGGGGTTCAACCCGCTCAAGCTGCTTTTATACATCGTCCAGTATCGCTGGCTGATCGTCATGATGGCGGCGGCCGGGCTCGTTGCCGGCGTCATCGTGACGATGATGCAGACACCAAAATATCTGGCGACGACGCAGCTCGAAGTTCTGGTGCCTTCGGCAAAAGTGTTTCAGGACATTGAGGTTGTTTCCGAAAACAGCGACGTCCGGGCCTTCCTGACCGCTCGGGAGAAGCTGAAGAGCCGGGCATTGGCTCAGCGCGTGGTGTTCCAGCTTGGGCTTAGCGAAAAACCGGATTTTCTGTTTCCGACGCCGAGCTTTTCCCCGAGCAATATTGTCTACCGTGCGTTCGGGATGTCCAAGTCACCCTCCATTGAGGAGAAAGCGCCCGAAGAGCGCGAGGCAATTGCCATCAAGCGCATCCAGGAAGATCTGACGGTCAATCTGGTCACCAATACAAGCCTGCTATCGATCACCTTCGTCGATCAAAAGCCGAAATATGCAAGCGACGTTGCCAATCAAGTTGCGCAGAGTTTTATCGATCAACGTCTCGATCAGACCAGCGAGACCTCTGATCTGGCACGGCAGTTCATCCAGGAACAGGTTTTGCAAGTGAAGCAAAAGCTGCAGACCTCCGAAGAGGAACTGGTCACCTATGCAAAAGATGCCGGCATCACGGTTACCGGCGATGACAAATCGCTGATCGGCTCCAACATCGAAGCCCTGAACACCGCCCTGGCCACGGCAATCCAGGAGCGTCTTGATGCGGGGCGGGTGGTCGATCAGATAGAAAAGGGCCGCGGGTCGAGCCTCGGTCCGGTTCTGGAAAGCGAAGGTTTGCAGAAGCTTAGCGATAAGCTGGCGGATCTGACCAGCCAGTATCAGCAGAAATTGGGCATCCTGAAGCCCGGTTTTCCGGAAATGCAGCAATTGCAATCGCAGATCAAGGAACTGCAGCGACTCTACAACAACGGCGTGCTGGCGATAACCGATTCGTTGCGGCTGAAATATCAGGAAGCGCAGAACAAGGAAACCGACCTCAAGTCCAAGCTCGCGGAGATGGAGAGGCAGCAGGTCGTCTTCAACGACAAGAATATCAAATACACGATCCTGAAACGCGAAGTCGACTCCAACCGGTCGCAGTATGACAGCCTTATCGCCAAGCTGAATGAAGTCGGCGTTAGCTCGGAACTCAAGACGCAAAGCGCTGCGATAGTCGATTTCGCTTCGCTGCCCACAGCCCCCTATTCTCCACGTCTGAGCATCAATCTTGCAGTCGCTCTCGCGCTTTTCATGGCCCTGGCTGCATCGATCATCTACGTCATCGAGTTGCTGAACAACACTTTCACCAACCCGGAGCAGATCGAGAAAGAGCTGGGGTTGGCGATGCTCGGCATCCTGCCGCTTGTCGGTGACCGCGAACTCATAGCCAGCATCGCCGATCAAAAATCCGGGCTCTCCGAGGCCTATCGTTCGCTGCGAACATCGCTGCAGTTCTCCGGTGCGGAGGGCGCGCCGCGATCGCTGCTGGTGACCAGTTCGGAACCGTCGGAAGGCAAGTCGACCACGTCGTTCAAGCTTGGCCAGGATTTCGCGGCACTCGGCGCAAGGGTTCTGCTTGTCGACGGCGATCTCCGCAAACCCAACCTGCACCGGCTGTTCGGCCTCGACAATGCGATCGGGTTGAGCAACCTGCTGACAAATACCGTTCGCAAGGACGATCTGCCGAGCATTTTCAGACCGACGAAATACCCCAATGTCACCGTGCTGACGTCCGGAACGATTCCGCCGAATCCGGCCGACCTGCTCTCGTCGCCGAAGATGGCGTTGATCTTGACCAATCTAGGCAAACGCTTCGATCTGGTCATCATCGACGCCCCGCCGGTCGTCGGTCTTTCCGACGCACCAATCCTCAGCCGGCTTGCCGAAGGCACGTTGATGGTCGTTTCGACCAATCAGGTCACACGCAAGTCAGCCAAAACGGCACTCAAGCGTCTGCGCTCAGCCGGTGCGAACGTGATCGGAGCGGCGATGTCGAAATTTACGGTCAACAAGTTCGATTACAATTACGCCTATAAATACATGAACTATCAGTACTACGACTATGGCGCGAGTACCCCGAAAATTGAGGGCAAAGTCGATGACGGTGCAGGCCAGCCCGCTCACGCGAAATCTCCGGCGTTCAGGCGTTTGGTTCGTCGCCTCCGTTCTGGTGTTGGCGGTTTCGTCGATAGGGCTAAGTCGGCTTCTTGAGTCGGAAACGCCGGCCGTCTCGCTTGCGCTTGATCCGTTGAACACAGATGCCTTGATAGGCGAAATTGCCGGTCGGTTGAGCGAAACAGGCGACGGTGTTGATCTCGACGTCTTGGCAACAAAGGCGAAGCGCGCGCTTCGTTTCAATGTCGGGGATGCCCGGCTCTACAGCCTGATAGGCGAGATTGAGTATCGACAAGGCGAGAAAGACGCGGCTTTTGAACTCTTCGACCATGCTCGAAAGCTGTCCAAGACCGAAATCCATTCGCTTCAGAGATCGATCGATCGCTCGATCGAGGTGGGCGATCTGTCAAAGGCCGTTGCCGAGATCGACACGTTGCTGCGCCGGTGGCCCGACAGATTTCCAGTCATTGCGGCAGGCTTGCCGGCTATTCTTTCAAACCCGGACGGATATCAGGCTGTCCTGGCAGCCTTAAGGATCGAGGCGCCGTGGAGATCCAATCTTTTCTCCGCCCTTGGTAAGGATCCGCGGGGCCTGCGCGTCGCAAATCAACTGTTGCTTGACCTTGCCGGATCGAGCTCACGACCGACGTCGAAGGAATTGTCTGCCGTAATCGACGGGTATATCCGGCAGAAGGAATACGAGGCGGCCTATCGGCTGTTCCTGTTCAGTCTGTCCGATCAGGAGCGGACACTGGCCGGATACATTTTCAACGGCGGCTTTGAGCATATCCTCAGCGACAAGCCATTCGACTGGCAGGTTCGCGACCGCTCCGGTCTGGAAATTACCTTTGCCGGGGCGCGCGATGTCGGCGAAAGCGATAGCGGAGCGACTGTCCGATTCCTGAATACGCCGGTAAAGAACGCCGCGCTCCAGCAATACGTTGGATTGCCTCCCGGCTCCTACAGGATTTCCCTGATCGCCTCCGCGAGAAACCTGAAGCTGCCCAAACAGTTGTTCTGGTCCATCAGATGCGCGGATCCGGCGGGCGAAATAGCGCGGTTCAACATTCCGGAAGGCACATTCAATCGGCGGCAGTTGAGCCTGGATTTCGCGATCGGACCAGGCGCGTGTCCCATGCAATTGTTGCGGCTGGAAACAGCTGCCATCGCTGAGAGCTGGCGATTTCGGTACGTTGGCACGCTGGTCATGCACAAATTGAGCATCGAAAGAGTTTCATCTTGAGAGAGCGGTCAACCCGGTCCACGGAATGGGAAAAATATCTGCTTGGGTCGGTTCTTTTCCTGTCAGTGCTGATTGGCGGCGGCACCGCGAGCGGTCTCTACACCGAAGCGCTGATCGAGGTGGCGGCGATTGCAGCGGCCGCGGCCGTCTTTTCAAGGCCGTCGGAGCACGGCATCCCTCGCTCGGCCCTGTGGTTGCTTGCTCTGGGCCTAGCCGTGTTCTGTTTTCAGATCGTGCCGCTGCCTGCCGCCCTGTTGAGCGGATTGCGGCCTGAGGTTTTACTTGCAAATCCATGGCTGAGCGGTGAAACCGGGCTGCGTTTCGTCAGTGTCGGCGTGGGACGTACGATCGAGTGTCTGTTGTACTTCGTGGCGATGGCTGCATTCTTTCTGAGCGTCACCCGCCTGCGCCCAGATCAGGTCTACGGTCTTCTGCCCTTCTTTTTGATGGGTGTCATCTGTAACGGACTGGCTGCGGCGATCCAGTATTCGCTCTCCGACACGGTTGCCATCCAGGGTTTGCTGCCGTTCACGATCAATGCGGGACTGTTTGCCAACCAGAACCATTTTTCAGCTTTGCTCTTCGTCTCCATCCCCTTCGTCGTCTACTACGGCCTGTTTCGCGGGCACCTTCTGTCCGGGTCGCTCGGCTTGATAACGCTGCTGCTGCTGCTTCTGGCCGCCGGTTCGCGCGCCGGTATTCTGATAGGGCTGGCGATCACCATAGTATCTGTCGTCTTTCTGTCCGCGCGCTCGAGGCTGGGCGGGTATGGAATACCCGCTGTCTTCATCGGGCTTTCGCTTTACACGATCGGGGCGTGGACGAAGATCGATGCGGAAGTGGTTGACCCGGCCTTTGGACGGGCCGAATTTGCCCGCACGACGATCGCGGGAATTGAAGAGAACTGGGCGACGGGCGTGGGCTTTGGCAGTTTTCCGAAGGTCTACCAGATTTACGAAAAGGGAGAGATGATCTTCAGGCCCTACGTCAATCACGCCCACAATGACTATCTGGAATTGGCACTTGAAGGTGGCGCGCCTGTTGTCTTTCTGGTCGCGGCCTACTCGGTATTGCTTTTTGCGTTTTCCCTTGCGGCACGGCGAGATCCGCTGCAGAAAATGGCATTTCTCTCAGTATCGTTTCTGCTCGTCCATTCCCTGGTCGATTATCCCTTGCGAACGGCGGCGCTTGCGATGACTTTCGCCTATATGAATGGCATCATCTTTCACAAGGGATTCGCTGGGCGGTTAAGCCAGAGAGGCGAGTCGACCGAGGCCCATGATGACAATCTGCTTGTTCCCGTCAGGCCGGCCTTGGCAAGACGATAGCAATGCGTCGCCTGGAATTGGCCATGGATTGGCGCTGGACCGTGACCCGGTCGTTTGCCGAACGCCGAGATTGACAAGCCATTGCATGGAACCTAAGCACGGGCGGCTAGGGCCGGGGGGTTCAGGCATGTCAAGGAGAGCTTCTTGAAAGGAATTATCCTTGCTGGAGGCAGTGGAACGCGTCTTTATCCACTAACATTAGCAGTCTCTAAGCAAATTCTGCCGATATACGACAAGCCGATGATCTATTATCCGCTGAGCGTTCTGATGCTCGCGGGTATCCGTGAAATTCTGATCATTTCGACGCCGCGTGACCTGCCGATTTTTCGCGATCTGCTTGGCGATGGATCGGAGTTCGGCCTCGACCTGTCCTATGCCGAGCAACCGCAGCCCAACGGGCTGGCGGAAGCCTTCATCATCGGCCGCAATTTCATCGGCAAGGACAACGTGTCGATGATCCTCGGCGACAATATCTATTTCGGCGATGGGCTGTCGCAGCTTTGCCGCGACGCTGCCTCGCGCGAAAAGGGCGCTTCGGTGTTCGCCTATCATGTCGAGGATCCCCAGCGTTATGGCGTGGTTTCCTTCGACAAGGCCACAGGAACGGCGCTGACGATCGAGGAAAAGCCGCAGGCGCCGAAATCCAACTGGGCGGTCACCGGTCTCTACTTCTATGACAACGACGTCGTCGACATCGCCCCTGCCATCCGTCCCTCGGCGCGCGGCGAGCTCGAGATCACGGCGGTCAACAATGTCTATCTCGAGCGCGGCCAGTTGCATGTGCATCGGTTGGGGCGCGGCTTTGCCTGGCTCGACACCGGCACGCATGACAGCCTGCATGAGGCCTCGTCCTTCGTGCGCACCATCGAGCACCGCCAGGGCATCAAGGTCGCCTGTCCCGAAGAGATCGCCTTTGAACAGGGTTGGCTGACAGTGGACCAGGTTCTGCGTCGCGCCGACCACCTGGGCAAGAATGAATATGCCGCCTATCTGCGCCGGCGTGTCGTCGACCTGTCGGAGGGCTAGGCGTTGGAGGTCAGGCCCCTTGGCATCGATGGCGTGCTGGAAATCGTTCCGAAGCGACATGGCGACGCGCGCGGCTTCTTCGTGGAAACCTACAATGCCGAGCGCTTTTCGCAGGCCGGCATAGACCTGGCTTTCGTGCAGGACAATCATTCCTATTCCGCCGCGGCGGGCGTCTTGCGAGGGCTTCATTATCAGCTTGCGCCGCGCGCTCAGGACAAGCTGCTGCGCGTCATCCGGGGCAGCATTCTCGATGTCGCGGTCGACATTCGCCGCGGTTCGAAAACCTTCGGAAAATGGGTCGCTCTCGAAGTGTCGGCCGAGAAGGGCAACCAGATTCTGGTGCCGAAAGGCTTCGCGCACGGCTTCGTGACGCTCGTGCCTGACACCGAGGTCCTGTATAAGGTGACCGACACCTATTCGCAGGCGCATGATCGGTCGGTCCGTTTCGACGATCCCGCCATCGGCATCGAATGGCCGTCATTGACTGGCGGGTTCCAGCTCTCGGACAAGGATCTCAAGGCGCCGCTGCTGGCCGCCGCCGAGGTGTTCGCCTGATGGGTTACGTGAGGACAGCGGCATGAATTTTCTGGTGACGGGCGGTGCTGGCTTTATCGGTTCGGCGGTGTGCCGGCATCTGTGCGCCAACCCGGCCTATCGGGTGACCAATCTCGACAAGCTTACCTATGCGGGAAACCTCGCCTCGCTGCGGCCGATCGAGAACGCACACAATTACCGCTTCGCGCAGGCCGATATCTGCGACGAAAAGGCGGTGCTCGACATCCTCCGGCGCGACGATATCGACATCGTCATGAACCTTGCCGCCGAGAGCCATGTCGACCGCTCGATCGATGGGCCGGGCACCTTTATCGAAACCAACATCGTCGGCACCTACAAGATGCTCAATGCCGCGCTGGAATACTGGCGCGGCCTGCCCGAAGACAGGAAGAGCCATTTCCGCTTCCATCATGTCTCGACCGATGAGGTGTTCGGCGATCTTCCCTTCGACGGCGGCATGTTCGTCGAGGAAACGCCCTACGCGCCATCCTCGCCCTATTCCGCCTCGAAAGCGGCCTCGGACCATCTGGTGCGGGCCTGGCACGAAACCTATGGCCTGCCGGTCGTGCTTTCCAATTGCTCGAACAATTACGGACCCTATCACTTTCCCGAAAAGCTGATCCCGCTGGTCATCCTCAATGCGCTCGATGAAAAGCCGCTGCCGGTCTATGGCGCCGGCGCCAATGTGCGCGACTGGCTGTTCGTCGAGGATCACGCGCGCGCGCTGGAACTTGTCGCGACCAGGGGACTGCCGGGCGAAAGCTACAATGTCGGCGGCAATTCCGAGCGGACGAACCTTGGCGTCGTCGAAACGATTTGCGATCTCCTCGACAGCAGGCGGCCGCGGGCAGGGGGCAAGAGCTATCGCGACCTGATTTCCTTCGTCACCGACCGCCCCGGTCACGATCGCCGCTATGCCATCGACGCCTCGAAGATAGGCCGGGACCTGGGCTGGGCGCCCAATGAGAATTTCGACAGCGGCCTCGCCAAGACCGTCGACTGGTTTCTCGACAACAAATGGTGGTGGGGACCGATCCGCGAGCAGCGCTATGCCGGTGAACGGCTGGGCGAAGCACGCAAGGGGGCGGCGTGAGGCTGGTTGTCACCGGACGCGACGGGCAGGTCGCGGCAAGCCTCCTGGAGGCCGGCCAGGCGACCGTCGGCGTTGAGGTCATCGCCATTGGCCGTCCGCAACTCGACCTTTCAAGACCCGACACCGTGATCGAAGCCATCGCGGCCGCGAAGCCGGATATCGTCGTGTCGGCTGCCGCCTACACGGCCGTGGATCAGGCCGAGGACGAGCCCGATCTGGCATTCGCGGTGAACGCCGTCGGCGCCGGCAAGGTGGCGCAAGCCGCGGCGCTGCTTGGCGTTCCCGTCATCCATCTTTCGACCGACTATGTCTTCGACGGCACCGCCCTTGGCGCCTATGTCGAGACCGACGCCACCGCACCGCGCAGCGTCTATGGCGCCTCCAAGCTAGCCGGCGAGCAGGCGGCTGCATCGGCCAATCCGCGCCATCTGATCCTGCGCACGGCATGGGTCTACAGCCCGTTCGGCAAGAATTTCGTCAAGACCATGCTGCGGCTGGCCGCCGACCGCGACGAGATCGCGGTGGTGGCCGATCAATGGGGAAATCCGACATCTGCACTTGATATCGCCGACGCAATCCTGCATGCGGCGGCACAGCTGCACGAGGGCGCCGCCACATCCGGCATCTATCATCTGGCCGGAACCGGCGAGGCCAACTGGAGCGGCTTTGCCCGCCATATCCTCGACACAAGCCGCGTGTTGGGTGGTCCCTGGGCGCGGGTACGGGACATTGCTACGATGGACTACCCAACCAAGGCGCGCCGCCCCGCCAATTCCCGGCTGTCGAGCGCGAAATTCGCCTCCATCTTCGGCTGGAACGCACCGGACTGGCGGCAATCGACGGAGGCGGTGGTGCGGCGTGTCCGGGTCTGAGAAACGGAATGGGCCTTGAGGCATGAACAACGACCTATCGCCGAAAAACATAGCCGATGCGAAAGGTGGTCCACAAGCGGTCCGCCCACAGGTGGTCGGCGAAGCGTCACTGCGCGCTCGGACCAAGGCTTATGCCACGCAGTGTAGAGAACACGCCGGTTCACTTCGCGACCTGTACAACACCCACAGCGGCAAAGTGTCGAACAAACGCGCTGCAACGCGGGACAGATGAATGGTATTCTCCGAACCGGTTTTCCTTTTTGCCTTTCTGCCCATCGCCTTGGCCCTTGTCATGGTCGGAGGAAAAAGATTCACGGCACCCATGGTGCTCCTTACCAGCTTGATCTTCTATGCGTGGGGATCCGGCGCTATCGTTACCGTGCTTGTCTTCTCAATCGTCTTCAACTGGGCCTACGGCAGAGTAATCGAGAGAAACAGAACGAACACGATTTTAATGATAGGCGTTATGGTAAACGTTCTGCTTCTATTATATTACAAGTATTCTTACTTCATTAGCTCAAACATAGATGAAGCAATCGGAACTCATGTTTCCGATCCTTTCAAAAACGTCGTGCTGCCGATCGGAATCTCGTTCTTTGTCTTTCAGGCGATATCGTACCTGATCGACATAAAACGTGGAGATGTTCCTGCGGAGCGCAACGTCATAATCTTCGGAGCATACAAGTCCTTTTTCCCGCAGTTGATTGCCGGCCCCATCGTGCGATTCCGCGATGTCGGCGAGGATTTCCACAATCCGCAAATATCGATGGAAAATATCTCGGCGGGCGTCGCCCGGTTCGTCCATGGCCTGCTCAAGAAGGTGGTCATTGCCGATGCCGCGGGCGCTATATCTGATGGATGCTTCGCAGTTCACGGCGCCGACGTAACCATCACGGTAGCTTGGCTGGGCGCGCTCGCCTACGCGATCCAGATCTATTTCGACTTCTCCGCATATTCGGACATGGCCATCGGGCTAGGCCGGATTTTCGGCATCCGTTTCAACGAGAATTTCATGCGGCCCTATTCGGCTTCGACGGTGACCGAGTTCTGGCGGCGTTGGCATATCTCGCTTTCCACATGGTTTCGCGACTATGTGTACATACCGCTGGGCGGCAGCCGCAAAGGCTCAATCCGTACTTATTGCAACCTCGCCATAGTATTCCTAGTCACCGGCCTATGGCACGGCGCCGCCTGGACCTTTGTGATCTGGGGCCTCTATCACGGTGCCTTTCTCATCTGCGAAAAGCTGGTAATCGGAAACTCGGCCGCAGAGAAGAAAAGCCAAGTGCTTCGGATCGTCTACCTGCTGCCGGTAGTCATCATCGGCTGGATCATCTTTAGGGCTGATTCGCTCACCCAAGCGTGGACTTTTATGACGAACCTCTTCGCGTTGGGCGAACTCGGCGCGCCGCTGCCGGAATCCGTGGCCGCCGCGCTCAATCCGCGAACAGTTCTGTTTTTCGCAATCGGGCTTCTCATCTTCGTGGCGCCGCGCGGACCTGCGATCGGGGCCTGGCTCGCGCAGGATCCCACACGCTTTCGCGTCCTCAGTCGTGTGCCTTATACGGCGGTCGGGCTCATCCTTGCCGGGGTATTCGTGCTGTCGAGTTCGTTCAGTCCATTTCTGTATTTCCGTTTCTAAGGCTGGTCACGATCGTAGAAAACATGGAGGCCAGATTGAGAGGCGCGAGCAAAACGGATGGGAGACGACGCTATCTCCATGCTTTGGCAAAGTCGCCGTTGCAGCTTGAACGGTTTGATCTCAAGCTCTTTTCTTCGTACCGCTTGCATTACCCAGCGACTGTGCTCACGCAGCAGAATCTTCATGGAGGCGATCGGGAATGAAACAGGACGTTCAGGACTTGCGGGGAGTTCCATTGACCGCATTGTTTCGCGGGGAATCCGCCCTCAAGAAGATCCAGATCGCGCTGTTCGCATTGTTCTTGACCGGACCGTTGGTGACCCTTTCAATATTCGGCCTTCCAGATCTCTATGAACGGCGCGACTTCACATCGTTTCCGACGCTTGGTCACATACTCTCAAATAATAATGTCGGGCGCAAACAACTGTCGGACGCCCTGATCGAACGTTTCTACCCTCGAAAATGGGCCGTTAGCGCCCGCAACTGGATCGATTGGCGCATCTTTGGTTTTCTCGACACCGACACCGTCGTCTCCGGCGGGAACGGATATCTGTTCTACAAACCAGGCATCGTCAGCCGTGACTGCTCGAAGAAGGACGATATCACCGCCAGTCTCGAAGCCTATCGCCTTCACATGGCGCTGGCCGCAGCGGCAGGCATGGATTTGATGATCACCATGTCGCCGAACAAGGAAACGGTCGAGAGGGACTCGGTGACTGGACGAGCTGCGATCTATGCCAAGTGCTACGACGAAATCCGCCAGATCGAGACCGATGCGTACCAACGCTATGGCCGTGGCATGTTTCACAGCCACGAGGATTCGATTCGTCGAATCGGCTCGCGCGTTGGCCAGCGCTATGCGCGCTACGACACCCACTGGGTGCCCGCAATGCACATCGCGGCAATCGAAGACATACGCGAATGGCTTGGCTATCCCGCTCGCCTCCCGACCATAAACACCACTACGCAGACCAGAAACATGGAACTGACGGGGATGGTCGCGCAAAACGACCCGGAGACTATTCCTGACGCCGTCGATGACGATCTGGCAAAATGGGCTGCCCAGTTGCAGAAGATCCCCGGCCGGACAGTGATTCTGCACGATTCGTTTTACATGGCACTCGCCAAGCGGCTCAGCCCGCATTTCCAGGACGTCAAATTCATCCATCTCGAAGACGCTGCCGCTGCGTTCCGCAACCAGCCCGATGCTCAGTACGACGAAATTGTCGCGAGCCTCCAGCAGGCGGACCGGATCATCGTGAATTCGGTGGAGCGTTTCATGGCCATGCGCTATGTCAATTCGGCATTGTCGTGGGAGAGTGTTCTTGGCCAGGAAATCCTTCGCCGCAATAGTATCGCGGCAGAGGCGCGCTGCGGTTCTGATTCCGCAGCGGACGCACCTGAATCGTCACTGAGCCTCAAGAATCTGGAACGTGTTTCACCAGCCCGTTTCCATGCCACCTCCGGGGATCCCTACATTCTGGTCGAGCCGGGCGCCGCCCCGGCCGGCACCAAGACTTTCTGCTTCTCGCTCGCCATCAAGGCGCCTGGATCGGAGATCGTTGGCCTGGCGATACCCGGCCGCGGTGCGGCATTTTCCAAATATTCCGTTGTGACTGTGCCGCTGGATCACCAGGGACGAGGCGAGATCAATCTGCTGCTGCCGGCCGACTACATGGGGAGCATCTTCCGCATCACGCCGACATTCAGCAGTGAGGACTTCGAAATTGACCGTCTTAAAACTCGTTGGCAATAGTGGATCGGCGCGATATGCCGGCTCATTGAGCTTTGCAGGCAATGCTGCGCGCGATTTGAGACGCTACAGTGGGCATTGAACGAACCCTCCTCTAATGTCACGTCTCGATCGCGTGACGTTCGATATGCTAGAAAGGAGATTACATGCGCTGGGTATTCCATATGGGATTTCCAAAGACCGCCACGACATCCATTCAGGCGGTTTTGCCCGAGCTTTCCGGAGTGTTCTTTGCCGGGAAGGAGCAGGGGTTTGTGCATGGCCAGCAGGGCGAACTGATACTTCGGCGCTGGTTGCCAAACCTGACCCGATGGAACACGCCAGTTCATCTGCTCGCGGAATGGCGGCGCGAAATTGAAAACATGGCGACGGCGGCGGGCGCAGCTACAGTTGCGGTATCAGAAGAAGACCTGACGAATTTTCCAGCGGCCATGCCGCCCCTCGAAATCTGCCTCAATATCGTGAACCTCTTCGGCCCCGATGTGAGTTTCGTCTTTGTCGTGAGAAATCACTGGGATCTGCTCAGATCCACCTACAAGGAGCGCGTGAAAAATGGCATGCCCTATGACTTCAGGCATTTCTGTGTCGATCTGATCTCGACGCGCCACTACGGCATGCTGCACAAGTGGAATTACGCTCGCCTCTTTTCGTCGATGGCACAGTCCGGGGTCGATTTCCACGTCTTTCTGTTCGAACGATTTATCTCTGACCAATCATGTCGGGACCGGTTCTTTTCCGTAATGGGAGCGACCGAGCCGCCGCAGGAGATACCGCACGAAAACCCCACGGCGGGCGATCAGGCTCTCGAGTGGCTGCGGACACAGAACCTGGCAATGCTTGGCGGGGTGTTTGCGCTGGCGCCCGTGCCTTCCGAGTTCTTAAAGATGCATGAGCGCGATCGTGCCCAGCTCGAGTGGCTTGCCCATTACTTGGAGGTTTCAGACGGTACGTTTTCGGCTTGGAGCGTGGAGATGCGCGAAAAGATCAAGCAGCATTGGGTTCTCAATCAAGATCCCAAAAGCGCCGCAACAGGGATCGATTGGTCACTTCCGCCGAAACTCACCGAAGAATTAATGCAAATATTTGATGCCTCGTGCTTTGGACTCGACGCGTTCGTGGGTGAACCAGCCGCGCCATATGGATACGCGCAGCCTCCCTCCTGACTGAAGCGGACAGCTCCATTCCAACTTGCAGGCTCTTCGATCAATAGGTGTCGCCAGAGCTGGGGTTGTACCTTGATTCACGCACATCGCCGTGGAACAAGCTGCGCCGACCCGAGGCAGACAGTTGTAGCATACCATGATCGGAGCGACCCAAGGATGCGGATTTTCATTACAGGCGGAGCGGGATTCATTGGCAGGCGCCTGTGCACGCTGCTCAAGGTCGACCACGAGGTTACCGTCTACGATAATTTCCTCCCTCAGGTGCATGGAGCGGACGCGGCACCATCGCCGATGCTGGAAGGCGTCCACGTTATTAGGGGGGATGTGCGCGACGCGGCGGCACTTGCCGCGGCGTTCCGCGAGGCGCGGCCGGAACGCGTCTATCACCTCGCTTCGGAAACCGGAACCGGCCAGTCCTACGACGAACCGACCCGCTACAACATGGTCAACATCATGGGCACGTCCCACCTCATCGACGCGGTCCGGGCGCAGGCCGGCGTAAGCAGGGTGCTCGTCGCGGGTTCGCGCTCCGTCTATGGCGAGGGCGCGTGTGTGGATGCGCGCGGCAATCATGTCCTGGCGAGGGCGCGCACGGCGGCGGACATGGCGAAGGGAGTATTCACGCCGCGCAGCGCCACGGACGAACTGCTGACCCCCGTCGCTACGCGTGCCGCCATTTGTCCGGCGAGCCCCGCCTCGATCTACGCGTCGACCAAGCTCTTGCAGGAATATCTGCTGGCGCAGGCCTTCTGGGGCACTGACGTTGAGGTCGGGATTCTGCGCCTGCAAAACGTCTACGGACCGGGACAATCGCTTTCCAATCCTTACACAGGGGTAATCTCGATCTTTCGCAAGCAGATTGAAGAGGAGTCGACCCTCAACATCTACGAGGACGGTGCTATCGTCCGCGACTTCGTCTACGTGGATGACGTGGCGCGGGCCTTTGCGCTGATCGGGCTTGCCCAGAAGTGCCCGCACGAAGTGCTCGACATCGGTTCGGGCGAACCCACGCAAATCGTCGACATGGCGCGGATGCTGCTGGTTATGATGGGACGGCCGAAGGACAAGCTTCGGGTGACCGGGCAATTTCGCGCCGGCGACGTGCGCTACGCAGTGGCCGACATTTCCGACACGATCCGACACCTCGACTGGCGACCGCAGGTGACCCTTGAGGCCGGCATGTCGAAGTTCATGGAGTGGAGCGGGGAGTGAAATCTCCGGCCGGTCCGCGCCGAAGCGAAATCCCGCTGAAACTAGGCAGCCGATTTTCGATACGCGCGGAGATCGCATTTCTCATCGAACTGAGAAAGTGGTTACAGATAGGTCGACGTTCTGATCGGGTAACCGCAGATGAATATATTGATATTATGGGGGACATTTCGTATGAGGAGTGCGCGAGGCGGGATGAACCGAAACGCAAATCAGCGATCGTGCCATGTTCTTGATGCGGCAACGCATGTTAACATGGACGTGAATTTCCGAGGTCATTTCAGACTGGAACGCAAAGATTGATGATCTCTGCAAGCAACTGCATTCCATGATTAGTCCGATTCGGGGGACGATTTTAGGCGACGAATTCGGGCCGGAAGAACGGGCACGGAGGCGGAAGCCTGAATGACTTTATTCCTGCACATCGGCCCGCCGAAGACCGGCACCACATACATTCAGGAGATGTTCGTCGCGAATTTGGAAGTCTTTCGCGGCCCGGAATTTTGCTATCCGGCACTCGGGCGCGACATGACTGTTCACGGCCGATACCCAGGCCATCACGGGTTTTCGTTAGCGGCCGAGAAGTATATTGGCGATACGGCTGATCCAGATCTTTATTCGAAATGGATCGATATCCTAAAAAATAATAAAAACGTGATTCTCTCGGCCGAAGGCATGTCGGGATGGAATTCACCTTATATAAAGGAAATGCAAAATATAGCGAATGCTTACAATCACAACGTTATCGTGATATATTTCATTAGAGAGCCAAATGATCTTCTTTATTCTCAATGGAAGGAAGAGGTGAAGCTTGGGTTAAATGAAGAGTTGCATGGGTTTTTGATAAGGCATTTGACAGATCCGAAATATTCGTGGCGGTACAATCCTCTCGGAGATCTTATTAAATTTAGATTTGGATCATCTGAGTTAGATTATCATATATATCTATACGATGTTCTCAGGCGACAAAAGGCAGATATATTTTTGGCTATGGCCAGAAATTCATTCGGCATAAGTGATCTTTCCGCCAGCGGCAGCGGCGCCAACGAGTCCCATTCCATCGAAGTAATCGACGCGATGCTGAGGCTAAATGAACATCTTAGCGAAGAGCATGGTTTCTTGGGTGGGCAAGTAAGAGAAGCGATGTATGCGTTGCAGTTCAAGGAAATGCCGGATATTTACGATGAAATCGTAAAATTATACGCAGAAAACATATCGCCAAAGGAAATTTTGTTTTCCAGGGACACCTATCATCATGAGATGCTGGAGCAGGAAATCGCAAGCTACGACCGACTTGGAAAATATTTGAAGACGCAGGTGCCGGAAGGCGGGATTTTCCCTAAAGATCCCCTTACGCTGCATTACTATGATCGAAGGGACGTTTGGGCCAACGCCACCGTTAGCAATCAGTTGAGGTGCCTCGCCGATCGCCTCAAGCCCTACCTGCAAAGTGCCGCCGTAGCCCCAGGGGGTTGGCTGGCGCCGCTTAAGGAAACCTCCTGACATTGCGGATCGCGGCGAACCGCCCGAAACCGGCTTGACGGACGATGACAAAATGTTGCATCGCCCCGTCTTTCCAAAAGAAAGGTCGAAGGTGAGCTTATGCGATGCTGTGCGATTTATGTCTTCCATGATGATGTCAGCGAGACTTCGGCGGCACTTGCAGGGGAAGCCTTGCGCCGCATCAAGGGCGCCGCGGACTATCTATTGGTGGTGGCGTTGGCTCCTTTCAACAGTACAGTCAGTGTCCTTCTGGCCGATCTCGCCGACGCGGTCGTGGGACCGCACGCTCGCCTGACGTTCAAGGAAGGGATTCGCCTGGGCCTGAAACACATCTATGAAACGGCGCCTGACCTGGCGGACTGCGTCTTCGTCACCGGATCGCACATGGCCGGGCCGATCGGGGCCTTCGAGCCGTACCTGGAGCGGGCGCTCGCTTCGGACGCCGATCTTGTGGCGCCCTATTTCCACGCCCCGAGAATCGATCCGAGACTCTCGACGCGGGATCTTCCGGCCAGAATTCCCTATTTCGACTTCACTTTTTTCAAGCGCAGCCTGCTTGTGCGGGAGAGTTTCCGTCGATTTTGGGACCGTGCCGAGCCCAGTTCGGACTACTGGTCGGATTTCCTCGGGATAGTGATCGCGTTCGGCCAGTTGGTCGAAAGTTGCGGCTTCAAGGTCGACTATTTACTGGACGCGGAGCAGCTCGAATCATTCGATCCCCGCATGTTCGAGGTCCACAAGATCGTCGAGCTCGGCGGTCCGGCCGTTCTAAAGGATGTGTTCCTGCTCGATCCGCTGATCCACGACTTACAAGCGATCTATGCCCGCCGGGCGCTTGATGCGCTTGCACTGCGCGACCCGGAACTATGCGACCTGCTGTGGAACGTGCTTTTGACGGAGGCGGAATTGCGTACGCTTCACACCAACCTCGAGGAGCACGCCGTTCTGGATGACCGCTACGTCGGGGCACCTAAAGACGAATGGAAATTCGGCACGGTGGCGGTGTTCATTCATGCCTTCTATATTGATGTTCTGAAAGACATCTGGGCCAGCCTCAAGCAACTCCCAGGCAAGGCGGACCTTTATATTTCAACAGCGTCCGAGGAGAACAAGGGGCACATCGAAGCCTTCATCGCGGATCAAGGCTGGCCGATAGGGGCGGTGGAGGTTCGGGTGGTCGCCGCGAATCGCGGCCGCGACATGTCCTCGCTATTCATAACGTTTCAAGACGTCGTCATTGCCGGAAATTACGAGGTGGCGCTGCGCCTCCATTCGAAACGGACGCCCCAAGTGGGCCGGCAGATCGGTAACTCCTTCCGCGACCATCTACTCGACAATTTGATCTTCAACAGCGACTACGTGCGCAATCTTTATGATGTCCTAGACCAGAATCCCAAGATCGGCCTTGTCATACCGCCTACGGTGCATATCGGTTTCGGCACGCTCGGTCATGCTTGGTACACGAACAAGGCTCCCATGCTGAAGCTAGCGGCTCAGATTGGGATCAAGGTTCCCGTCGATCGCGACACGCCCGTGGCCGCTTACGGCACAATGTTCTGGTTCCGCACCGAGGCGTTGCGGCCCCTGTTCGAGCATCCGTGGAAATGGACGGACTTCAACCCCGAACCACATCATGTCGACGGCGGCCTGGCCCACCTTCTGGAAAGACTGATGGGCTATTGCGCCCAAAGCCGCCATTTCCGCACGCTTACAATCTGCAATCGTTACGCGGCCGCGCGCAATTATGTGAAGCTTGAATACAAACTGCAGCTTCTCGCAGCGCAGCTTCCCAGCCACAACATCTCGATGCAGTATGAATATCTGTTGCAAAAGCGGTCAGAGGCCCCGATTCGCAGATGGATCTACAGGAAACTCGAACTCCTATATGCGGATCACGTTGTGCGGCGGCCGAGGCTTCTCAACCTGGTCCGGCCGTTCGCGCATTTCGTGAGGAATTTGATCGTTCTTCGCTGAGGCGCCCGGGCTTCCCGCGTTTGAGAGGCGCTTTAAGTCAGCGATTCCACCCGGCCGGCTCGAAGTATCATCTTCTTCGTGCAAACGCGCTCGATGAGCGCATCGTCGTGGCTGGCCAATACGATGATGCCGGCCTTTTCCGCCAATTCGTCCATCCGCCGTTTGGCTTTTTCCTGGAACGATGCGTCGCCGGCGCCAATCCATTCATCCATCAGCAGAATTTCTGGTTCAAGCGCAGTCGCCGCCGCAAATGCCAAGCGTGCCGCCATACCTTGGCTATACGCCTTGAATGGCAGGTCGATGAAGTCCCCCAATTCGCTGAAGTCGATTATTTCTTCCATCTTCTCTTCGATCTCGGGCGCCGTCCAGCCGCTGATTAACCCCCTCAGCACGATGTTTCTGCGCCCGGTGGCCTCGGGGCGAAACCCTATGTGGATGTTGAACAGGGCATCGACCTTGCCCGCGATTGATATCGTCCCGCCCGACGGCTGGTAGATTCCATATAGAACCTTAAGCAAGGTGGTCTTGCCTGCGCCATTCGGGCCGACAAGCCCCAATCGGTCACCAGCCTTCAGCTCGAAGCTGACATCGTCAAGCGCCTGCACGACCTGCTTGGTTCCCGACTTCGCTATGTTGCCGCCGAGAGCGCTCCGACGCCGGCCAGGCGCCGAAAGTGTCAACTTTTCGAACAGGCGATAAACGAGGCTCACGTTGTTTAGTTTGATGGAGGTCATGGAACTCAGATCAGGAAAACGATGTGCTTGCGATAACGGCCTAGCAGCATCAGGGCAAGAACCCAGACGCTGAGACAGATGTAACCTGTCACCACCAACGCATGCGTCGGAAATATGCCTGCCGTGATCGGCTCACGCACACCCTCCAGGAAATAGGTGAACGGGTTCCAATGATAGGCATATTTTTGAACGCCTTCTTGCCCGCCATATACCCAGAAGACCGGCGTGAGGAACATGCCCACCCGCATCAGGTTCCCGACGATGAACTCACTGTCGGGAAAGAAAGCGCCCAGAAACGCAAAAACCGTTACGAATGCAGGCGTTGCCAAGGTGATGAGCAGCAGACCCAGCAGCGATAACAGCCAATTCGCGTTGATCCCGTAACCGCCCAGCAGCAGAACAAGAACGCAACCCGCCAACGAATAAGCAGCCCTGATGATGCATTGCATCGTCAATCGCATCACATAGACGAACAACGGCAGCGTCGTGCCTTGAATGAAGCTCGCTTCTCGCTGGAAGAGTGACACGCTCGTGGTGATGGTTTCGGTGAGATAGAACCAGACCAGCATGCCGATGGCTACATAGGCTATATAGCTTGGATTGCTGGCGTCGGTGGTCACGAAAACAAAGGCAAAAGTGCCGACGAAAGCGAAATAATTGACCAGCATCCAAAGCGGGCCGAGCGTCGTGCGTCTGTGCTGGTCGCCGATGTCCTCATGGGCAAGCGCAATCCAAACCCGGTGTAATCTCATGGCCTTTGAGATGTCGTCAAAAGCGCCGTTTAGTGCCGCAATCATAACTGGGAGTATCGCAATCCGTTGTTCTGGCGCATTATTCTTCGCTGGCCATAGCGAACCACCAAGCCCGTCTCTAATAGCCATTTCGATGGGCATATGGCAACGCATTGCGTCGTAACGCGGCGGGGAACAGAGTCAACTGCGGCAAAACTGAACGCATGCTGATGCTGTATGGCCTATCTATTAGCGTTTGATAATGTTGACTTTGCGGCAATCGCCCGAGCATGATCCATGTTCTCCACTGACGCCTCTTGTCCGAAAAAAACTCTGGCTATGCCCTCGCCCCCGCAGTATGCGATACAGCACGGCGGGGGCCGGGGATGGCACTTGAGTAAGGTGATCGGTCGCGAAGTATCTTCGTGTCGCACCTCGCTGGTGTTGATGCCCCTGAGCCTGGAGTCTAGTGCCGTCCAATGAATTCCCACCTCGAAGCTGTGTTCGGGCTCAGGCCACAGATGCGGCGCGCCTTCATCATGGTCCAGGACGTGGTCATGGTCCTGGTCGCCGTGGCACTCAGCCTCGTGCTTTCGCGGTCTAATCTTTCGTTCGACGCGCTCTCCAAGGAGGGTCTGGCGACATGGGCGGGCATCGTCGTCATCAGCCATTTGCTGTTCCGCTACAGTGGCCTCTACACCACCGTCTGGCGCTTCGCTTCGACGCCGGACTTTTTCAACATCCTGAAGAGCTGCGCGATCTTGACGTTCACTCTTTATGTGGCGTCGCTGCTGCTGCGGTTTTACCGGCCGGTCGCGGGGCTCAACGAGCGTCAGTTCATCGTCTTCTTCCTTGTCTCCTTCACCATCATCTCGGCACCCCGGCTGTTCTACCGCTTCCTGCGTGACGGCGCGAGCTGGGGGATTCTGAGCCGCAAGACCGACATCAGGCAGGCCAAGCGCGCCCTGTTCGTCGGCCGGCTCGGCGAGGCCGACCTGATCATTCGCTTCACACGCACGGCGCAACCGGCGGACTATTCCATCGCAGGCATCATGGCGACCGAGCGCGGCGCACCGTTGGGCACACGGATTCAAGGTGTTCCCGTGGTGGCGGCCATGCCGCGCCTGATCGATGTCCTGGAGGACTATGCGACCGGCACCAAAAGCCTGGACCTACTGATTTTCGGCAGCGGCGCCGAGCACGAAATCGAGGACTATTCGGAACTCGTGCGCATTGCCCGGCACGGCGACATAAATGTGGTGCAGTTCTCAGGCCTTTCGGAGTTGGAACAGCACGGAAAGCTGGTTCTCGACACCGTTGAGATGGAAACGATCCTGCGCCGTCCGGCGGTCGCGTCCGACATCCAGCGCATCGGCGCCTTTGTCAGCGGCAAACGCGTTCTGGTGACCGGCGGCGCCGGTTCTATCGGCCAGACGCTGGTCAAGCGGTCGCTGGAACTGGGAGCCGAGGCGGTGCTGGTCGCCGACAACTCCGAGTTCGGCATTTTCCAGTTGAGCCAGTATGTTGACGAGAAGGACCATGACCGGCTCAAGGTCCGCATCGTCGATGTCTCGGACCGGCGCCAGATAACGCGTGTCGTCACGGAATTCCGGCCGGACATCATCTTTCACGCCGCGGCGCTCAAGCATGTTCCGCTGCTCGAGGAGAACTGGGATTCAGCCATTCAAACCAACATTTTCGGAACGCTCGTCTGCGCCGAAGTTGCCGCCAAGTGCGGGGTTGCGCAATTTGTCCTGATATCGAGCGACAAGGCGGTGGATCCCTCATCAGTGCTCGGCATGACGAAGCGGGCCGCCGAACAGATCATCAGCGCCTTGCATGGCACGCCGGCAGGCGAGACAAGCGGGCGTCGCCCGGCCACCAAGTTCATTGCAGTACGGTTCGGCAATGTCTTCGGCAGCAATGGTTCGGTGGCGACCATATTCCAGGCGCAAATCGAGGCTGGGGGGCCCGTCACCATCACCGACCGGCGCATGACGCGCTATTTCATGACCGTGGCGGAAGCCGTCGATCTCGTCATCATGTCGGCGGCCGATGCCGCGTCGCGGCAGAGCGGACACGATTATGCCGTCTATATGCTCGACATGGGCAAGCCGGTGCCGATCCTTGAAGTGGCCGAAACGATGATCCGCTTGTCCGGAAAGAGCCCATACAAGGACATCGCGATCCGGTTCACCGGCATCAGGCCGGGCGAAAAACTTCACGAAACGCTGCATGGCGAAGACGAGGAACTCGTCGAACTCGGCATCTCGAAGGTTTTCGGCCTCAGCACGGACGTCGTGGAATGGTCGGATGTCCAGGTCGCGCTCTCGGCGCTGCAGCAGTCGGCGAAAAACCAGGATAAGGCTGCCGCGCTCGCCGCATTGGCAAGCCTTGACCGCGCCAAGAAGGCCCGGGAAAGCCCTCATCAGGGCGCGATCCCGAAAACGGCGGGGCAGGCGAGCTAGGTTCAGAATTCAGAAAGCGATCTTGGTCGTGAGCAAAGCAGATCTGCGCGTCGCGGTCCTGATGGGCGCGAAGGATGGCGCGGCCTTCATCGATGAACAGCTGCAGTCCCTGCTCGCGCAGTCGCACCCTCTGGTCGACCTGTGGATTTCAGACGATGGCTCCGTCGACGGCACGACCGCCATCATCGAGGCATGGAAATCCCGCTGGCGGCCCAAGGGTCGGATGACGCTCGTAGAGGGGCCGCGGCAAGGCTTCGCCGCGAATTTCCGCTCTATGATCGTCGATCGACGCATCGAGGCGGACTGCTATGCCTTCTGCGACCAGGACGATATCTGGGAGCCCGACAGGCTGGAGAGCGCTATCAGCTGGATGCGGACCCAGGATGCGAAAACCCCGCTGATGTTTTGTTCGCGAACCGCGACCATGACGGAAGCAGGAAGCCTTGTCGGCCATTCGCCGCTGTTTGCCCGGCCGCCAACCTTTCGCAACGCGCTTGTGCAAAGCATCGCCGGCGGCAACACAATCCTGCTCAACGCGGCGGCACGCGACCTGCTGGCCAGGGCCTCCACGCGGACCGGGTTCGTCAGCCATGACTGGTGGGCCTATCTCATCGTGACCGCCGCCGGCGGCATCGTCCGCTACGATCCGCGGCCGCTGGTGCGCTACCGGCAGCACGCGGCGAACCTGGTCGGCGCCAACGTGTCCTGGAAAGCAAGGTTCTCCCGGCTTGGCCGCCTGTTCAAGGGGGAATTCGCCGGCTGGACAGACCTCAACCTCGACGGTCTCGCCGTCAATCGCGACCTCCTGACCGAGGACGCGACGGCATGCCTCGACCTTTTCACCCGCGGGCGCAACGGCGGTCTTTTCCGGCGCTTGGCGGGCTTGCGCCAAAGCGGCGTCTATAGGCAGACCGTTTCCGGAAACCTGGGGCTCTATCTCGCTTTCGTGCTGGGGCGCATCTGAACATTGGCACGAGTGCGTGGCACGCTTGGTCAAAAGATCGGCTCATGCTACTTCGACCGGATTGACGCATTTGCCTGCGGCGTTGCCCCGGGACTTCGGCAGGGAGCACTATCGGCCGTTCATGAAGGCAGCCAAGCAAATCTTCGATATTGCCGGTGCGGCTCTGCTGCTGGTGGCCACATCTCCTGTCTTGGCGCTCACCGTCATTGCCGTTCGGGCATCGTCGCCGGGCCCGGCTATTTTTTCACAGGTGCGGGTCGGCCGTGACGGTCGGCTTTTTCGCTGCCACAAGTTGCGCACGATGTATGTCGGGACGCCGTCGCTGCCCTCGCATGAGGCGCCGGTGGATTCCGTGACATCGGTCGGGAAGGTCTTGCGGAAGTTCAAGCTCGACGAGCTGCCACAATTCTGGAACGTCCTGAAGGGCGAAATGAGCCTGGTCGGGCCGCGCCCCTGCCTGCCGACCCAAACGGAGTTGATCGAGTGTCGCAGGCGGCTGGGGGTTTTGGCGGCGCTGCCGGGCATAACCGGCCTGGCCCAGATCAGGGGCATCGACATGTCTAACCCGGAGCTTTTGGCCGAAACGGATGCTGCCTACCTCCGCACCGCGTCGTTCTGGCTCGATTTTCGGATCCTGTTTGGAACGCTCTACCGAAGCTGATAGGTCACCAGGGAGTCAGGATCTACCGAGCCGCGCCAGCTCGGCCAGTCGCTCGACCGTGCGAGCTTCAGGCGTCCACCCCTGCGATGCCAGCAGGGCAGGGTCGCATATCTGTGTCGCAGTCAGGCTGTCCCAGAACGCCCGCCTGCCGAGCGCGGCCACGACCGGCCGTATCAGGCCGGCCGGCACAGCCATCAGGCGCACAGGCCGCCCCAAACCTCTGCGAAAGGCGGCGATGATGGCCTCGACGGCGACCGGCGGCACATCGGCGCCGACATAGATCGGGCGAAGCGGTCCGGAATGGCTGAGCAGGTGCGACACTGCTCGCACCGCGGCCTCGGAAGACATCAGCGAGCGGATTCCGGTCAAGGCACCCGTCGGCAGCGGCAGCGGCGTATCGGCAAGGCGCATCAGCGTTGCCAGATTTCCCCTCATGCCGCTTCCATAAACCGGAGGCAGGCGCAACACGGCGGCGTCCGAGCGGCCGTGTAGCGCGTAGGCGTCCAAAACCTTGATCTCGCCTTCGCGCTTCGAGCGTCCATAGGCGCATTGTGGGGCAGGAAGCGTGTCCTCGTCGATCGTTGCGCTGACGTGCGCGCCGATCACCGCTCGGATCGAGGAGAGATGGATGAAGCGTCCGCTGGCCTGTGCCGCCGCTGCATGCGCCAGCCGCGCGCTCAATTCCACATTGACCGCCCTGTAATCGGCTTCGGTTGCATTTCCCTGATCATTGTTGAGGCCGGCGCAATGGACCACGTCAGTCATATGCCGGGTCAGTTCCAGGAAGGCGGCGGCCGGCGCGTCGAAACCGGGCATCGGCACAGCCTCGTTTTCCGAACCCAGCCTCTCGGGATGGCGGGAGGCGAGGCGAAGCTCGGCACCGGCTTCGCGAAGGTGGCGCACGACAAGACGCCCGATGAAACCTGTCGCTCCGGTGACCAGAACCTTCATGGTCTTGCCCGAAACAGCTCTTTGCTGACTACTCGCTCTTCCATCACTGGCGCAGGTGCATGCTCTTCCAACAACGGAATCTGGCGGCCGGAGGCGAGATATGTTCCGCTCACCAGGAAGACCATCAGCACCGAGTCCAGAATATCATGGCCGATCAGGATGCCTGTCATTCCGGCCGTCAGATAGGTGATCACCACGACGACAATCATGGTCGCGCCGAACCGCTCGCTCGGATCGCTGCTGTTTCGCAACACCCGGACGGCATTTCCAGCGGCAACGATAAAGATCGCCGCCAGCGTTACGGCGCCCAGAATTCCCGCTTGCACCAAGGCGGTCAGGAAGCCGTTGTGAAAATGGTTGAAGCCTGTGTCCATCGCGAACTGCTCATGAAAGCCCTGCTTGATCAGAACCTGGGTTGCACCCACACCGTGCCCGAACAGTGGCATGTCATGGAATGCTTTGAGGCCGATCTCCCAAAGCGCAACACGTATTCCCAGCGAGGTGTCGTAGTTGCCGCTGGCTCCAAGCGCACCCCAATCGGAGCGCAAAAAGTCGACCCGCCCGGATATCGCCTGGAAGCTGGAAGCGGCGATCACGACGCCGACCGCCGCCAGCAGCAGCAGCAGGCGAACGGCATTCCTGCCTCTGAGCCTGTGCCGGTTGATCAGCATGACGGCGATACCGGTGATCAGCAGTGCCAGCCAGACGATACGCGAGCCGGAATAGATGACGGCGATCGTCCCGGCCAGTGCCGCGTAGAAGAGGGGTGTCCGGGCTTGCTCAATACCGGACAAGGCGCCAGCCACACACATGACCACGGCAAGGCAGGCGACGGTTGCGAAGACGATCGGATTTCCAGCTCCCCCCTCGGCCCTGACGCCAATCCAATATTGCTGGATGACGGCCATGAGCAGCGCGACAAAGCAGGCGGCCATGCTGGAAAGCACGATGATGCGGGCAAGCGTGGTTTTCTGCGTGATGCTCCAGGTCGAATAGGACACGGGGAAAAACAGGAAGGTCACCAGCGGGATAAGATGCGGCGCATCCCGGGCGAACGAATTGTTGACGATGGAAGCCAGGAGATTGGAGGCGCAGTAGGCATAGATCGCGACCGTCATCCAGATCATGGGCCGGTCGGCGTTGAAGCGCCTTTTCCGTAAAGCAATCAGCAGGACTGACGAAAGGCCTCCGCCATTGAATACAAAGCTGACCACCGATCCCAGAACCGGTGGAAAAAAGAAGCAAAGGATGGAGAAGTAGTTGTTGATCCGCGAAGGCGTGAATTGCTGTCTCAGGGATGAAAGCCGGGTCAATTTTCGGGCTCGCTGTCTTCGGCAAGTTTCATGCGGCGGATCTGTTTAGCGAAGTTGAATACGCTCGCCTCGAAATTGCCCCATGCCTCATGATGCACTTGCCCGCTTCCCGAGGCTGGTATAGCGGCTGCCCCCCATTTTCGATAGTGTATAGGGCAAATTGCCACCGAAAATCGGCGGCAGGCGCGGGCCGACCAGAGGAAGTCCCTTGAAAGCCGCAACTGGTCCATTCAAGCAATATTTTCCCCGCGTTTTCTCGGCCGTTGAGCTTGCGGGCAGGAATTTCCGGGTTTGCCGGCATCTGTGGAAAATTCATTCTCGAACCATGTGCGGCCGGGTCAGTCTTGCATTGTTCTTCACAATGGCGATCTGCTAGAACGCCGGCACGAGAAAGATTGTCCAAAAACAAGGCTCGAACCGGGCGCGAAGAGCTCGATGATTTGAGGCAAGGTCTTCTGTTGGAAGATACGAAAGAACGTCCACGGCCCATGACAACAGCGCTTACGCATCTTCAGCGGCTTGAAGCCGAGTCCATCCATATATTCCGTGAGGTTGCGGCCGCTTTTGCCAAGCCGGTCATGCTCTATTCGGTCGGCAAGGATTCATCCGTGTTGATGCATCTGGCGATGAAGGCGTTTTATCCCGCCAAGCCGCCGTTCCCCTTTCTTCACGTCGACACGACGTGGAAGTTCCGCGAGATGATCGCCTTTCGCGATCAGATGGCGCAGAAACTCGGCTTCGATCTCCTGGTTCATGTCAACGAAGACGGCGTGCGCGACAACATCAATCCGTTCGACCATGGTTCGAACACCCACACCCATGTCATGAAGACCGTGGCGCTGCGCCAGGCGCTCGACAAATACGGTTTCGATGCGGCCTTTGGCGGCGCTCGTCGCGACGAGGAGAAATCGCGCGCCAAGGAGCGCATCTTTTCGTTCCGCAACGCCCAGCATGTGTGGGATCCGAAGAACCAGCGCCCCGAAATGTGGAAGATATTCAACACCCGCATCGCATCGGGTGAATCGATCCGCGTCTTTCCGCTGTCGAACTGGACCGAACTCGATATCTGGCAGTACATCCTGCAGGAAAGTATCCCGATCGTGCCGCTCTATTTCGCCAAGGAACGGCCGGTGGTGGAACGCGACGGCATGCTGATCCTGCGGGACGACGAGCGCATGAAACTGCGCCCCGGCGAGACAGTGGAGAACAGGCTGGTGCGGTTCCGCACGCTGGGTTGCTATCCGCTGACCGGCGCCATCGAATCGGATGCCGACACGCTGGAAGCCATCGTCGGCGAAATGCTGACGGCACGCACGTCCGAACGGCAGGGCCGCCTGATCGACCGCGATGAAGCCGGCTCGATGGAAAAGAAGAAGCGCGAGGGGTACTTTTGACCATGCGCCACATCATGGCAAAGAGCCTCGCTCCCACCGACGGCGTTCGCGACTATCTGGCTGCGCAGGAGAAGAAGTCGCTGCTGCGCTTCCTGACCTGCGGCTCGGTCGATGACGGCAAGTCGACGCTGATCGGGCGCCTGCTGTCCGACACCAAGCAGATTTTCGAGGATCAACTCGCCGCGCTCGAACGCGATTCGCGCAAGCATGGCACGACGGGCGACGACATCGATTTCGCGCTGCTGGTCGACGGTCTGGAGGCCGAGCGCGAGCAAGGCATCACCATTGACGTCGCTTACCGCTTCTTCGCCACACCGAAACGCAAATTCATCGTTGCCGACACACCTGGCCACGAGCAATACACCCGCAACATGGCCACCGGCGCTTCGACCGCCGACCTGGCGATCGTGCTGATCGATGCCCGGCAGGGGGTGCTTCGCCAGACAAGGCGGCATTCGATCATCGCCTCGCTGCTCGGCATCCGCCACGTCGTGCTGGCTGTCAACAAGATCGATCTTGTCGATTTCGATCAGGCGGTTTTCGACCGGATCGTCGAAGACTACGGGCAATTCTCGCGCGATCTCGGCTTCCAGACCATTGTGCCGATCCCAATGTCGGCCCGTTATGGCGACAATGTCAGCCGCCGGTCGGAAAGCATGGAATGGTATTCCGGCCCGACGCTGATCGAGCATCTCGAAACCGTGTCGGTCAACGAAGCGATGGTCGAACTGCCGTTCCGTTTCCCGGTCCAGTATGTCAATCGTCCCAATCTCGACTTTCGCGGCTTTGCCGGCACGGTCGGCTCCGGCTCGGTTGCGCCCGGCGACGAGGTCGTTGTCGCCAAGTCCGGCAAATCCTCGCGCGTCAAGCGGATCGTCTCGTATGGCGGCGATCTCGCCCAGGCGGCCGCCGGCCAGGCCGTCACGCTCGTCCTCGATGACGAAGTCGAAATCTCGCGCGGCAACATGCTGGTTTCGCCTGCCGCACGGCCGCAAGTCGCCGACCAGTTCGCCGCCAACATCGTCTGGTTCGACGAGCATGCGTTGCTACCAGGCCGCTCTTACATCCTGCGCACCGAGACCGACCAGACCAGCGCCACCGTCACCGACCTAAAATATCGGATCAACGTCAATGACTTTGCCCATGAAGCGGCCAAGTCGCTCGAAATGAACGAAGTCGGCATCTGCAACATCTCGACGCGGACGCCGATCGCCTTCGATCCCTTCGCCGAAAACCGCACCACCGGCGCCTTCATCCTGATCGACCGCATCTCCAACGCCACGGTCGGCGCCGGCATGATCTTGCACTCGTTGCGCCGTGCCGAAAACATTCATTGGCAGTCGCTCGATGTCGGCAAGCGCGTGCGCGCCGACATGAAGAACCAGCGGCCCGCCGTGTTCTGGTTCACTGGGCTGTCGGGATCCGGCAAGTCGACCATCGCCAACCTGTTCGAAAAGAAGCTGTTCGCCACCGGCCGTCATACCTATATCCTGGACGGCGACAACGTCCGTCACGGTCTCAATCGCGATCTTGGCTTCACCGACGCGGATCGTGTTGAGAACATCCGCCGCGTTGCCGAAGTGGCGCGTTTGATGGCCGATGCCGGGTTGATCGTCATTGTTTCGTTCATTTCGCCGTTCAGCGCCGAGCGGCGCATGGCACGTGAATTGATGGCCGACGGAGAATTCGTCGAGGTGTTCGTCGATACGCCCTTCGAGGAATGCGCCAGGCGTGATCCGAAGGGCCTCTATGCGCGCGCGCTGAATGGCGAGATCAAGAATTTCACCGGCGTCGATTCCCCTTATGAAGCGCCGGAAACCCCGGAGATCCATCTGCGGACACTCGGCAAGTCGGCCGAAGAGATGGTCGACGCCCTGGAACACTGGCTGAACGAGCGCGACATTGCCGAAGACCAATACGATAGCGGCGGCGGCATCTGACGACAGGCTGATGCTCGAAATCTTCGAGCGCCTGGCCTTGTCGGCCGGGCGCGAGGTGATGCGCGTGTTCCACGCCGGCTGTGCGGTTGACCGCAAGTCCGACGCCTCGCCGGTGACCGAGGCGGACCGCGAGAGCGAAAAGATCATTCTCGCCGGACTGCGTGCCGCATTTCCCGATATCCCTTGTGTGGCCGAGGAAGAAGCTTCCGCCGGGATCGTGCCGCCCGACCTGAACGGGGCCTTTTTTCTGATCGATCCGCTGGATGGGACCAAGGAGTTCGTTAACCGCCGCACCGATTTCACCGTCAACATCGCGCTGGTTCGCAATGGCGTGCCGGAAGTCGGCGTCGTCTTTGCGCCCTGTACGGGGCGCTTCTTTTCCGGCCTGCCGGGCAGCGCGGAATCACTCGAAATCGATGGCGGCTACCAGATCGTCGGCCGCCGGCCGATCTCGGTGAGAACGGCCGTGGCGCCGCTGGCCGTCGTCGCCAGCCGTTCCCACAACACGCCGGAAACCGAGGCCTATATTCGCGACCTGGGTGCCGCCGAAATCGTCTCGGTCGGTTCGTCCTTGAAATTCTGCCTTCTCGCCAGTGCCGAGGCTGATGTCTATCCGCGCTTCGGCCGCACCATGGAATGGGACACGGCGGCAGGCGACGCCGTCCTGCGCGCCGCCGGCGGCATGACGCGCACGCTCGACGGCCAACCTCTGGTTTATGGCAAGCGCAGGCAAAGCGACGACGAGGATTTCGCCAATCCGCATTTTATTGCCAGTGGGGCAGGGGCCAGTCCCGTCTGAGACCGGTCGACAGCTTACTCGGCTGCGGCCTGCGCCGAATTCGAGCCGATATAGTTGCGGATCGTTTCGATGATGCGGTCCTGATCGGCTTCATTGAGATAAGGATGCATCGGCAGGCACAGGATCCGATTCGGCAGGTCTTCCGAAACGGCAAGGCCGCTCGGCGTGCGTGGGTAGTCGCGATAAGCGACCTGAGCATGCAGCGGCTTCACGTAGTAAATGACAGACGGAATGCCTTTCTCGCCGAGATGCGCCCTCAGCCCGTCGCGCTTGGGCGTCTCGATGGCGTATTGCGCCCAGGCCGAACGGGTGCCGTCCAGATTGCGGGCGGCGGTGACGATGTCGCCAAGCCCTTCGGCATAGCGTTTTGCCACCACCTGCCGGGCGATCATCTCGTCTTCCAGGATGGCCAGCTTCTCGATCAGGATCGCCGCCTGCAGCGTGTCGAGTCGCGAATTGATGCCAACGCGGACATTGTCGTATTGCGTCTCGCCCTTGCCATGGAAGGCGAAGGAGCGAAGCTGCTCGGCCAAAGCATCGTCATTGGTGAACATCGCGCCGCCGTCGCCGTAGCAGCCAAGCGGCTTGGCCGGATAGAAGCTGGTCGATCCGACATGGCCGAAAGCACCGCACATCTTGCCGTCGAGCGAACCGCCCATCGACTGGGCGGCATCCTCGATCACCATCAGCCCTTCGCGGTTGGCGATCGCCATGATCGCCTCGTAGTCGGCGGCAAGGCCGAACAGATCGACGGGAATGATTGCCTTCGGCTTCAGCCGGCCTTGCTTCTTGATCATGGCGATGGCCGCTTCGAGGCTGGCAATGTCGATGTTGTAGCTATGCGGGTCGACATCGACGAACACCGGCTCGGCCTTGGCCAGTGCCACCACTTCGGCGGTGGCGGCGAAAGTGAAGCTCGGCACGAACACCGCGTCACCCGGGCCGACGCCGGCCGCAAACAGCGGCAACAGCAGCGCGTCGGTGCCGTTGGCGCAGGCCACGACATGCTTGGTGCCGATATAGGCGGCAAGCTTGTTCTCGAATTCGGTGACTTGCGGGCCAAGAATATAACGGCCTTCGTCGACGACACGGTCGATCGCGGCCTTCAGCCGGTCGCGGATACGTTCGCGCTGCGCGCCAAGATCGATGAACTGCATGTCGGCCTCAAAAACGGGTTAGCCAGATAATCGGCCGCTGGTATCAGAGTTGCGCTTGCCGAGAAAGCCGGGCAGGCGGAGCCCTAAATTGCCCAAGTGTCGCAGTCCGTTACCAGTATTTCCCCGCGAATGTCAGTCAGATGCCGGAAATCCGGGCTTCGTCGGGCGCCATCCCGCCCTCATAGCCCTGGAAAGAGCCCCTGCGAAACATAAAGTGATCGATTGGGCTCAGCTTATGTTGAGCGTTGCTGAGGCGATTTCATGTCGCCAGGGTGGATTGGCGCCGGCCCGCGACACGGTCACTGCCGCCGCCGTCGCGCCGAGCGCCAGCGCCTTGTGGATGGCGTCTTTCGACAAGCCGGAAATCGCCGCCTTGGTCAGCAGGCCCTGCTCATGCAAGGAGGCGAGGATGCCGGCGTTGAAGGTATCGCCGGCACCGACCGTGTCGACCACCTCGACCTTTTCCGGCATGACGGTGACGGCATGTTCCCTGGTATAGCCGACGGCGCCTTCGCTGCCATGGGTGACGACGATCAGCTTCGGGCCTCGATCCAGCCAGTTGCGGATGACATCCTCGTGCGAGCCGGCTTCGCCGAACCAGTTCAGGTCTTCGTCCGACAATTTCACGATGTCGGCCATCGCCATCATCGCGCGAATGCGCCTGAGGTGCTTGGCCTTGTCCGGTATGAAGTTCGGCCGGATGTTGGGATCGAGCATCATGACTCGACTTTCATGCTCGCGCCGCATGAATTCCTCATAGGCACTGCCGGCGGGCTCCGAAATCAGGCTGATGGCACCGAACAGCATGGCTTCGATCTCGCTGCCAAGCTGCGGCAGGTCGTCGACGGTCAGCATGCGGCCGGCGGTGTTCTCGTCATAGAAAGTGTAGGTCGCCTGGCCGTTGGTGAGCTTGACGAAGGCCAGCGTCGTTGGCCGTGGTGAGGTGTGCGCATAGGTGGAGCTGACCTTGCTTGCCCCCAGCGCATCCCGGAACTGGCCGCCGAACAGATCCGACGACAGGCCCGAAAAGAAGCCTGCCGGCGCGCCGAGCCGGCCAAGCGCGATCGCCGTGTTGAACACCGCGCCGCCGACATAAGGCGCGAAGGCCGGCTCACCCGCTGTCGTCGTGCGCGGCAGCATGTCGATCAGGGCTTCGCCGCAGCAGAGGATCATGGCTTCCTGGTCTCCGGCGGATGGATCACGCCCTTGCGGATGATGATGTTGGCGTAGAGCCGCGGCTCGCTTGTCGCGACGATGGCGTGCGCCGATTTGACCCGTGCATAGAAGTCGGCGCCGGCCAGCGCAACCACCTTGCGGCCTGGCGCCCGTTTGGCGCAGATCGCCTCGATCTCATGATGGACGGGATCGGCAAGCGAGGGATCGCCCTTGACCGAGGCGCGAAACAGCGCCTCCGGCAAGGCGTCATCGACAGGCAGGACACTCAATATCGCGTCGAGTACGGGGATAAGAGGGTGACCGTCGGCGCGCACCAGCCGGGTCGCCTGCTGTTCCGCCGGATAGTTTCCGTCGACAAGGGCGATTTCGTCGCCATGCCCCATGCCGCGCAGGATCGCCAGAAGCTCCGGACCGAGCAGCGCCGGAATTCCGATCAGCATCAGGCGCTCCTGGAAATCGTCGTCGAGCCGATCAGGAAGCGTTCGGAAAGTGGCAGGCTAGCGCCGCCGAGCGCCCGGGCATGGATGCCGACGGTTCCCTCGCGAATCGCGGGCAGCTTCAAGCCTTCGCCATCGATCGTGGCGATTGCCGCGATGATGGCGTCGACCAACCGGCGACGCACCGCCTTCGGCATCCAGCCGTCGATCACCGCCGCTTCGAAATCGATGATCGAGGACGCGGCGACGATGGCGTAAGCGAGCGCCCTTGAGGCGCTGGCGATCCAGTCGTCGAGTTCGGATCCGATCTCGCCCCAGTCTTCCGGCGAGGTCCACAGATGCGAGGCCTCGATGCCGCGCGCATTGAGCGCCTTTTCGAGCATGGCGATGGAAGCGACATCGATCAGTTGGGTCGGCTTGCCGTCCGGCCCGGGCACGGGCATGGAGCCGAGCGCTCCGGCATTGCCGGTCGGGCCGCCAAAAAGCCGGCCGTTCAGCACGATGCCGCCACCGGCAAAGGCACCGATATAAAAATAGACGAAGTCACGCGCGGCGCCCGCCTGGCCGAAGACGAGCTCGGCGCCGCAGGCCGACGTGGCATCGTTCTGCAAATAGACCGGAAAATCGCATTGCGCCTGGATGTCGGCCCTGATGTCGCGGTGACGCCATTCGTCCATGACATCGCGCGGGGCGCCGGCGGTATCGGCCCAGTTCCACAATTCGAACGGCATGGCGATGCCGAGCCCGGCGATGCGCTTGTCTTGCGCGGGCGTCAGCTCGCCGCGCATCTGCCGCATGCCGTTGGTGACGAAGTCCACCGTCTCGCGCGGCGCCGGGTAGCGATAGGAATGCTGCAGCATCGAACGGACATGGCCAAGGAAATCTATCAATACCAGTTCAGCGCTGCGGCGGCCGATCTTCAGGCCAATGAAGAAAGCGCCTTCGGGGTTGAGCGCCATCGGGATGGAAGGCTGGCCGATCTTGCCGCGCAACGGCGCCTGGCGCAGCAGGAGGCTTTCTTCCTCCAACTCGCGCATGATGACCGAAACCGTCTGCGCCGAAAGGCCGGTCATGCGGGCGATGTCGGATTTTGCCAGGCTGCCGTGCTGGCGCACCAGCGACAGCACCAACCGCTCGTTGTGGTCGCGCATGCCGCTCTGGTTGGTGCCGCGGTGAATGAGACTGTCATTCACCTCGGGCGAACCGTGCCTCGCAATGGCCGTTTCCACCCTGTTCCTCCCGTCGTTCCCCTCAATGCTTTTGGGCCAGAATGGGTGAACGAAGCAAGGCTGTCAATAATAAATAAGAGTGATTTAATTATTGACAGGGGCTTTGTGCTGGTGTCTGTTGAAGCAGCGTCCACGCTGGGAGAATTTCGTTGGACGCGCTGCAGGTGCCGGTTGGCCGGCATCCGGAATGGTTCTACTGGGAGGAAATCGTGACCAATACAAAACTGTTGAAATCGACCGTGTTTGCCGCCGCGGCTCTGGGGCTGATGGCGTTCGCATCGTCCGCATCCGCGGCCGGTGTCGGTGCCTGCCTGATCACCAAGACCGACACCAATCCCTTCTTCGTCAAGATGAAGGAAGGCGCCACCGCGAAGGCCAAGGAACTCGGCGTCGACCTCAAGACCTATGCCGGCAAGATCGACGGCGACAGCGAGAGCCAGGTCGCGGCGATCGAGAGTTGCATCGCCGACGGCGCCAAGGGTATCCTGATCACCGCATCCGACACCAAGGGCATCGTGCCTACCGTGAAGAAGGCGCGCGATGCGGGCCTGCTGGTGATCGCGCTCGACACGCCGCTCGATCCGATCGACGCCGCCGACGCGACCTTTGCAACGGACAATCTCGAAGCCGGCAAGCTGATCGGTGCCTGGGCAGCCGCCACGCTCGGCGACAAGGCCAAGGACGCCAAGATCGGCTTCCTCGACCTGACGCCTTCGCAGCCGACCGTCGACGTGCTTCGCGACCAGGGCTTCATGATGGGCTACGGCATCGACGTGAAGGATCCCAACAAGATCGGCGATGAGGACGATGCGCGCATCGTCGGCCACGACGTCACCAACGGCAACGAAGAGGGCGGCCGCAAGGCGATGGAGAACCTCCTGCAGAAGGACAACACCATCAACGTCATCCACACCATCAACGAGCCCGCCGCTGTCGGCGCCTACCAGGCGCTCAAGGCTGTCGGCCTCGAAAGCCAGGTGCTGATCGTCTCCGTCGACGGCGGCTGCCCCGGAGTGAAGTCGGTGGCCGAAGGCGTCATTGGTGCCACTTCGCAGCAATACCCGCTGCAGATGGCAGCGCTCGGCATCGAGGCGATCGCCGCTTTTGCCAAGGACGGAACCAAGCCGAAGCCGACCGAAGGCAAGAATTTCTTCGACACCGGCGTCAACCTGGTGACCGACAAGCCGGCTACCGGCGTGAAGTCCATCGACACCAAGGAAGGCCTCGCCAAGTGCTGGGGCTGATCCCGGTCTGACAGGCATCCAGGGAACCTGAGCGGCCGGGGCTTGATCCCCGGCCGCTTCGGGTGGACGATGGCTCGCGTGACCGCGAACAATCCCGGCAGCAGACCGGAAAGGCGTGGACTGGCGTCGGCGTTTGGCTGAAGCCTACGGGGAGTAAACATGGCTCAAGCTCAGGAATTCGAGAAGGTTCTCTCGAGCAGCGACACCAGCGTTGCTGCTTTTGACGAGCACAAATCGGCCGTCAAGCGCATCCAGCATTTCTTGCATTCGACGCCGGCCGCGGTGCCGCTGATCGTCCTGGTTCTGGCGATCATCGTCTTCGGCATCACCATCGGAGGGCGGTTCTTTTCGTCCTATACGCTGACGCTTATCCTGCAGCAGATCGCCATCATCGGCATTCTGGGTGCCGCACAGACGCTGGTCATCCTGACCGCCGGCATCGACCTGTCGATCGGCGTGATCATGGTAATTTCAGCGGTGATCATGGGCAATTGCGCTGTCAGCTACGGTATGCCGAGCGCGCTCGCCGTGGCGATCGGGCTTGCCGCCGGCGCGGCCTGCGGGCTGCTCAACGGGGTGCTTGTCGCCTACATGAAGCTGCCGCCCTTCATCGTGACGCTTGGCACCTGGAACATCGTCATGGCCACGAACTTCATCTATTCGGCCAACGAGACGATCCGCGACACCGATGTCGACACCCAGGCGCCGCTGCTGCATCTGTTTGCATTGAGCTTCAAGGTCGGCACGGCGGTGCTGACGCTCGGCGTCATTGCCACGGTCGTGCTCGTGATGATCCTCTGGTACGTGCTCAATCACACGGCATGGGGCCGCCATGTCTACGCCGTTGGCGATGATCAGGAGGCGGCGAAGCTGTCGGGCATCCAGACCAAGAAGGTGCTGATGACGGTCTACACCCTTGCCGGGCTGATCGCCGCTTTCGCTGCCTGGGTCTCCATCGGCCGCAACGGCTCGATCTCGCCGTCGGCCGCCGTCACCGACTACAATCTCCAGGCGATCACCGCGACGGTGATCGGCGGTATTTCCCTGTTCGGCGGACGCGGCTCGATCCTGGGCACGCTGTTCGGCGCGATGATCGTCGGCGTCGTTTCCATGGGCCTCAACATGCTGGGCGCCGATCCGCAATGGAAGGTGCTGCTCACCGGTGTGCTGATAATCGGCGCCGTGGCAGTCGACCAATGGATCAGAAAGGTTTCGGCATGACCACGACCCAGGAACCCATTCTCACCGCGCGTGGCCTGGTCAAGCGCTATGGCCGCGTCACGGCCCTCGACAACGCCGACTTCGACCTCTACCCCGGCGAAATCCTTGCCGTCATCGGCGACAATGGAGCCGGCAAGTCGTCGCTCATCAAGGCGATTTCCGGCGCGGCCGTACCCGACGAAGGCGAGATCCGGCTTGAAGGCAAGCCCGTCGCCTTCAAATCGCCGATGGAGGCCCGCGAAGCCGGCATCGAGACCGTCTATCAGAATCTGGCGCTGTCGCCGGCGCTCTCGATCGCCGACAACATGTTCCTTGGTCGCGAAATCCGCAAACCGGGTTTTCTGGGCGACTGGCTTCGTATGCTCGACCGTCCGGCAATGGAAAAGCGCGCTCGCGACAAGCTTACCGAACTTGGCCTGATGACCATCCAGAACATCAGCCAGGCTGTGGAGACGCTCTCGGGCGGCCAAAGGCAGGGCGTTGCCGTGGCGCGTGCGGCCGCCTTTGGCAGTCGTGTGGTGATCATGGATGAGCCGACGGCCGCGCTTGGCGTCAAGGAAAGCCGCCGCGTGCTCGAGTTGATCCTCGACGTCAAGAAACGGGGCCTGCCGATCGTGCTGATCTCGCACAACATGCCGCATGTCTTCGAAGTGGCCGACCGCATTCACATCCACCGGCTGGGCCGTCGTCTCTGCGTCATCGATCCCAAGCAATATACGATGTCCGATGCCGTGGCCTTCATGACCGGAGCAAAGGTTCCGCCCGAGGCAGCGTTGGCGGCTTGAGGCTCCGATGGCCCAAATTGCCGCAGGGTCAGCCGGCCTCGCGGCAGTTTAAATCGATTGAAGATATGCCGAGATCAGCTAGCATGGGCTGGGAGGAATGGTGAAAGCCGGTATGATCATGGCAAATGCACGAGAAGGCGACATGGCAAACGCGATGACATCCAAAGCTCCCGTTCTCGAAACCCCCGATCCCAAGACGCTCGCCGACGAAGTCTTGAAGGCCCTCAAATACCGGGTAGGCAAGGGCACCAACGTCGCCACGCAACATGATTGGCTGACGGCCTCGATCAAGGTCGTGCGCGACCGCATCGTCGATCACTGGATGCAGGCGACGCAGGAGGCCTACGCCCAGCAGGAAAAGCGCGTCTATTACCTGTCGCTCGAATTCCTCATCGGCCGGCTGATGCGTGATGCCTTCTCCAATCTCGGCCTGATGGACAATATGCGCGAAGCGCTGAAATCCCTTGGCGTCGACCTCGACCTTATCGCCGGGCTCGAACCGGATGCGGCGCTCGGCAATGGCGGCCTCGGCCGGCTCGCCGCCTGCTTCATGGAAAGCATGGCGACCGTCGACATTCCCGCGCATGGCTACGGCATCCGCTATGCCAACGGTATGTTCCGCCAGGAGATCCACGACGGCTGGCAGGTGGAACTGCCCGAGACTTGGCTTGATCACGGTAACCCGTGGGAATTCGAACGTCGCGAACGCTCCTTCGAGGTTGGTTTCGGCGGTTCGGTGGAATCGATCACCTCCAAGGACGGGCGCCTCGAACGCCATGTCTGGAAACCGACCGAGCATGTGCTGGCCGTCGCCTATGACACGCCCGTCGTCGGCTGGCGGGCCAACCGCGTCAACACGCTGCGGCTCTGGTCGGGGATGCCGGTCGATCCGATCCTGCTCGACAAATTCAATGCCGGCGACCACATTGGCGCGCTAGCCGAAAGCAACAAGGCCGATGCCTTGTCGCGCGTGCTCTATCCCGCCGATTCCCACAAGGCCGGGCAGGAACTGCGGCTTCGGCAGGAGTATTTCTTCTCCACCGCCTCGCTGCAGGACATCGTGCAGCGCCATCTGAGCCAATATGGCGACCTGAAGTCGCTGCCCGACAAGGCTGCGATCCACTTGAACGACACCCATCCCGCCATCGCCGTGCCGGAGTTGATGCGCCTGTTGATGGACGTCCACGGCATGGACTTCGACCAGGCTTGGGATATCACCAAGCGCACCTTCGGCTACACCAACCACACGCTGCTGCCCGAGGCGCTGGAAAGCTGGCCGGTGCCGCTGTTCGAGCGGCTTTTGCCGCGTCACATGCAGATCGTCTATGCCATCAATGCCGAAGTGCTGCTTGAGGCGCGCGCGTCCAACCAGTTCTCGGACGAGCAGATTGGCCGCATCTCGCTGATCCAGGAAAATGGCGACCGCCGGGTGCGCATGGGCAATCTGGCCTTTGTCGGCTCGCATTCCATCAACGGCGTTTCGGCTCTTCATACCGACCTGATGAAGGAGACGGTGTTCGCCGACCTGCACAAGCTCTATCCCGATCGTATCAACAACAAGACCAACGGCATCACGCCGCGGCGCTGGCTGATCCAATGCAATCCCGGACTGACGTCGCTCGCCCGCGAGGCGATCGGCGACCGTTTTCTCGATGACATCGACGCCATTAAGGATCTCGACGGTTTCGCCGGCGATGCCGTCTTTCGCGACAAGTTCGCCGCCGTCAAGCGCGCCAACAAGGCGCGATTGGCCAACCTCGTCGCCGACCGGCTCGGCATCAAGGTCGATCCTTCGGCGCTTTTCGACATCCAGATCAAACGCATCCACGAATACAAGCGCCAGCTTCTGAACATCCTCGAGGCGGTCGCCCTCTATGACCAGATCCGCTCGCACCCCGAGCGCGACTGGATGCCGCGCGTGAAATTCTTCGGCGGCAAAGCGGCGCCCAGCTATCACAACGCCAAGCTGATCATCAAACTCGCCAACGACGTCGCCAAGGTCATCAACCGCGACCCGGCCGTGCGCGGTCTGCTGAAGGTAGTGTTCGTGCCGAATTACAATGTTAGCCTTGCCGAGATCATGATGCCGGCCGCCGACTTGTCCGAGCAGATCTCGACCGCCGGCATGGAAGCGTCGGGCACCGGCAACATGAAGTTCGCGCTGAACGGCGCGCTGACCATCGGCACGCTCGACGGTGCCAATGTCGAGATCAAGGGATGCGTCGGCGACGACAACATCTTCATCTTCGGCCTGACCACCGCCGAGGTCGCCGAGCGGCGCAACAACGGCTACGATCCGCGCGCCGTCATCGAAGGATCGCCCGAGCTGGCGCAAGCGGTCGCGGCTGTTTCGTCAGGCGTCTTCTCGCCGGATGATCCGGAGCGTTACCGCGACCTCGTCAACGGTCTCTACAACAGCGACTGGTTCATGGTCGCCGCCGATTTCGATGCCTATGCCACCGCCCAGCGCGAGGTCGATGCGGTCTGGCGCAACAGTCCCGACTGGTACGCCAGGGCAATCCGCAATGTGGCGCGTGTCGGCTGGTTCTCCTCCGATCGCACGATCCGCCAATATGCGAAAGAAATCTGGAACGTGCCTGCCTGATGTGATTGCATGAGGCCGCAAACAATGTGGTCCCGGTGGTGTGAACTTAAAAGTCGGATCACACCACTAGAAACAAACACTCGGTGCCTGGGGAGGGACACTGCCTGATGAAGAAGCCGCGCGCGACCGCTGCGACAAGCGGGCCGGACGGACTGGCGGCAGCCAGCGATGTTGCGGCGATTGTTGCGGGCACGCATGGCGATCCGTTTGCCGTTCTCGGTGTTCAGGAGGCTGGGAAGGGTTTTGTGGCCCGCTGCTTTGTTCCGAATGCCGAATTCGTCACCGCTTATACGCTGACCGGCACCATCGCGGGTGAATTGTCCAGGCGCGACGATGGCGGCTTTTTCGAAGGCAAGCTCTCGATCAAGAAGCGGCAACCGCTTCGCTATCACGCGCGCAATGCCGGCGGCGACTGGTGGCTGACCGATCCCTATTCGTTCGGTCCGGTGCTCGGGCCGATGGACGACTACTACATCGCCGAGGGATCGCATCTCAGGCTATTCGACAAGCTCGGCGCCCATGTCATCGAGCACGAAGGCGCCACGGGCGTGCATTTCGCCGTCTGGGCTCCCAATGCGCGGCGTGTCTCTGTGGTCGGCGATTTCAACGAATGGGACGGCCGCCGGCACTCGATGCGCGACCGCCGCGACACCGGCATCTGGGAGGTGTTCATTCCCGATATCGGTGCTGGCCGGCCCTACAAATACGAGATCATCGGCCCCGACGGCGTCAGGCTGCCGCTGAAGGCCGATCCGTTCGCCTTCAAATCCGAACTGCGTCCGGCCACCGCTTCGGTCGTTGCTGTGCCGCCGGCGCATGAGTGGGGCGATGAGGCGCATCGCAATTTCTGGCGCAATGCCGATCACCGGCGCGAAGCCATTTCGATCTACGAGGTCCATGCCGGCTCCTGGCAGCTTCGCGACGACGGTACGTTCCTGTCATGGGACGAACTGGCCGACCGGCTCATCCCCTATGTGGTCGAGACCGGCTTCACCCATATCGAATTCATGCCGATCTCTGAACATCCCTATGACCCGTCCTGGGGCTACCAGACGACCGGGCTCTACGCGCCATCGGCCCGCTTTGGCGATCCGGACGGCTTTGCCCGCTTCGTCGACGGCGCCCACCGTGCCGGCGTCGGCGTTATTCTCGACTGGGTGCCGGCGCATTTCCCGGTCGATGAGCACGGCCTGGCCAATTTCGATGGCACCGCGCTCTATGAACATGCCGATCCGCGCAAGGGGTTTCATCCCGACTGGAACACCGCGATCTACAATTTCGGCCGCCGCGAGGTGGTGTCGTTCCTGGTCAACAATGCGTTGTTCTGGGCCGAGAAATACCATGTCGACGGACTTCGCGTCGATGCGGTCGCCTCGATGCTGTACCTCGACTATTCGCGCAAGGCCGGCGAATGGATCCCCAACGAGAAAGGCGGCCGCGAGAACCTTGAGGCGGTCAGCTTCCTGCAGAAGATGAACAAGGAGGTCTACGGCCACCATCCGGGCGTGATGACCATCGCCGAGGAATCGACCTCTTGGCCGAAGGTCTCGGCACCGGTGCATGAAGGCGGGCTGGGCTTCGGCTTCAAGTGGAATATGGGCTTCATGCACGACACGCTGGAGTATTTCTCCAAGGAACCGATCTTCCGAAAGCACCACCACAACGACCTCACCTTCGGCCTGACCTACGCCTTCTCCGAGAATTTCGTGCTGCCGCTCTCGCATGACGAGGTCGTGCACGGCAAAGGCACGCTGCTTGGCAAGATGGCTGGCGACGACTGGCAGAAATTCGCGACGCTACGCGCCTACTATGCCTTCATGTGGGGTTACCCCGGCAAGAAGTTGCTGTTCATGGGGCAGGAGTTCGCGCAGCGCCGCGAATGGAGCGAGGCGCGCGCGCTCGACTGGAACCTGCTGGAGTTCCGGCCGCATCGCGGCGTCTGGCAGACGGTGCGCGATCTCAACTATCTCTACCGTTCGCGCCCGGCGTTGCATGGCCGCGACTGCGAACCGGAAGGGTTTACCTGGCTGATCGTCGACGACAGCCAGAATTCGGTTTTTGCCTGGCTGCGCAGCGCGCCGGGCGGTAGCCCGGTGGCCGTCATCTCCAACTTTACGCCGGTGCCGCGCGACAATTATCGGGTACCGTTGCCGACGGCCGGAAAATGGCGTGAGATCATCAACACCGACGCTTCTGAATATGGCGGTTCCGGCAAGGGCAATGGCGGCATGGTCGAGGCCCGGGCGGAGGGAGGAAGCATCTCTGCAACGATGCTTTTGCCGCCGCTGTCGACGATCATGCTCGAGCTCGTCGTGGACTGAGTGTCGAGGTCGAGTAGTCGAGACTGAGTAACTTGGGAGGGTAGAAATGGCAGACTTGAAACGGACCCAGCCACTGGCGCGCGATGCCATGGCCTATGTATTGGCCGGCGGCCGTGGCAGCCGCCTCAAGGAACTGACCGACCGGCGCGCCAAGCCGGCCGTCTATTTCGGCGGCAAGACGCGCATCATCGACTTCGCGCTCTCCAACGCGCTCAACTCCGGCATTCGCCGCCTTGGTGTCGCCACCCAGTACAAGGCGCATTCGCTGATCCGCCATCTGCAACGTGGCTGGAACTTCCTGCGGCCCGAGCGAAACGAGAGTTTCGACATCCTGCCGGCCAGCCAGCGCGTCTCGGAAACGCAGTGGTACGAGGGCACGGCCGACGCCGTCTATCAGAACATCGACATCATCGAGGCCTACGGCCCCGAATACATGGTGATCCTCGCCGGCGACCACATCTACAAGATGGACTACGAACTGATGCTTCGCCAGCACGTCGACGCCAATGCCGACGTCACCGTCGGCTGCCTCGAAGTGCCGCGCATGGAAGCCACCGGCTTCGGCGTCATGCATGTCGATGGCAAGGACAACATCATCGCCTTCGTCGAAAAGCCCGCCGATCCGCCCGGCATTCCCGACAAGCCGGAGTTCGCTTTGGCTTCGATGGGCATCTACGTGTTCAAGACCAAATTCCTGATGGAGCAGTTGCGCCGCGATGCGGCCGAGCCGGGCTCAAGTCGCGACTTCGGCAAGGACATCATCCCCTATATCGTCCAGCACGGTAAGGCGATCGCGCATCGCTTCGCCAAGTCCTGCGTCCGCTCGACCGCCGAGAACGAGGCCTACTGGCGCGACGTCGGAACGGTCGACGCCTATTGGGAAGCCAATATCGACCTGACCGACATCACGCCTGAACTCGACCTCTACGATCGCGACTGGCCGATCTGGACCTATGCCGAATTGAAGCCGCCGGCAAAGTTCGTGCATGATGAGGATGGCCGCCGCGGTTCGGCCGTGTCTTCGCTTGTCTCGGGCGACTGCATCGTCTCGGGTGCGTCGCTCAAAAGAAGCCTGATCTTCACCGGCGCGCGCATCAATTCCTTTTCGACGCTGGAAGAAGTCGTCATGCTGCCCGACGTTCATGTCGGCCGGAACGCAAAGTTGAAGCGCGTGGTCATCGACCATGGTGTTAGGATACCGGAAGGCCTGGTGGTCGGCGAAGATCCCGTCCTCGATGCCAAGCGCTTTCGGGTCTCGGAGAAAGGCATCTGCCTGGTCACCCAGGACATGATCGACAAGTTAGGGCTCTAACGCATGCAGGTTCTGTCGGTCACGCCCGAGATCTTTCCGCTGATCAAGACCGGAGGGCTTGCCGACGTGACCGGCGCGCTGCCCATTGCCTTGGCGGCTAAGGGCGTGACCGTGCGCACGCTCATCCCAGGGTTTCCGACCGTCATGGCCGCCTTCAAGAAGAAGCGGGCGGTTCTGCAATATCCCTTGCTGCAGGGAGGCAAGGCCTCCGTCCATTCAGTCCAACTCGCCGGGCTCGAACTGTTCGTGCTCGATGCGCCGCATCTGTTCGACCGTCCCGGCGGTCCCTACGGCAACGCCACCGGCGTGGACTGGCCAGACAATTGGCGGCGTTTCGCGGCGTTGAGCCAGGTCGGCGGCGACATCGCCGGTGGCGCCATCTCTGGCTACCAACCCGACATCGTCCATGCCCATGACTGGCAGTCGGCGATGACCCTGGCCTATATGCGCTACGGCAAGGCGGTCGGCGTGCCATCGATGATGACTGTCCACAACCTCGCTTTCCAGGGCCAGTTCGGCGCCGCCATCTTTGGCGAACTCGGCCTGCCGGCGGCGGCAATGGCGCTCGACGGCGTCGAATATTACGGCGGCGTCGGCTTCCTCAAGGCCGGCCTGCAGGCCGCCTGGGCAATCACCACGGTCAGTCCGACCTACGCGCAGGAGATCCGCTTGCCGGAATTCGGCATGGGCCTCGACGGCCTCATCAACATGCGCTCCAGCGATCTCTATGGCATAGTCAACGGCATCGACACCGACATCTGGGATCCGGAAACCGACAAGCATCTGGTGTCCACCTATACGGCGAGCACGCTGAAGGCGCGCGCTCCCAACAGGGTTGCCGTGGAAGACCGCTTCAGCCTTGAGCGCGACGACAGCCCGATCGTCTGCGTCGTCAGCCGCCTGACCTGGCAAAAGGGCATGGATACCTTGGCGACAGCGGTCGATGGCATTGTTGCGACCGGCGCGCGCCTGGCCATCCTGGGCTCGGGCGATGCCGGCCTCGAAGGCGCGCTGCTCGCCGCCGCCGCCAGGCATCGCGGCCGCATCGGGGTCGTTGTCGGCTACGACGAGGGGCTGTCGCACATCATGCAAGGCGGCTGCGACGCCATCGTCATTCCCTCGCGCTTCGAACCGTGCGGGCTGACGCAGCTTTACGGCCTGCGCTATGGCTGCGTACCCGTGGTTGCCCGCACCGGCGGCCTTGCCGACACGGTCATCGACGCCAATGAGGCTGCCGTTTCGGCCGGCGTCGCCACCGGCTTCCAGTTCGCGCCCAACAATGGCGGTGCCTTGCTGCACGCCATCCGCCGCCTCGTCGACGCACATGCCAGTCCGGCGGTCTGGGAATCGTTGCAGCGCCAGGGCATGAAGGCCGATGTGTCGTGGGACAAGAGCGCCGAAAAATATGTCGAACTCTATCGCTCGCTGCTTTCGAAAAGGGTTGCCTGAAGCATGATACGAACCGTCCCCACCAAGCCTTATTCCGACCAGAAGCCCGGCACGTCGGGCCTGCGCAAGAAGGTGCCTGTCTTTCAGCAGGAGCACTATGCCGAGAATTTCATCCAGTCGATCTTCGACGCGCTCGACGGTTTCAAGGGCAAGACCCTGGTGATTGGCGGCGATGGCCGCTTCTACAACCGCGAGGTCATCCAGAAGGCCATCGCCATGGCGGCCGCCAACGGCTTCGGCAAGGTGATGGTCGGGCAGGGCGGTATCCTGTCGACGCCGGCCGCCTCGCATGTCATCCGCAAATACAAGACCTTTGGCGGCATCATCCTGTCGGCCAGCCACAATCCGGGCGGCCCGCATGAGGATTTCGGCATCAAGTACAATGCCGGCAATGGCGGCCCGGCGCCGGAAAAGCTGACCGACGCGATGTTCGAGAAAACCAAGACGATCTCAAGCTTCAAGATCGCCGATATCGATCCGATCGACATCGACACAACAGGCACGGTCAAGGCCGCCGGCATGACGGTCGAGATCATCGACCCGGTCGCCGACTATGCCGAACTGATGGAAAGCCTGTTCGATTTCGATGCCCTGCGCAAACTGTTCAAATCCGGCTTCCGCATGCGCTTCGACGCCATGCACGCGGTGACCGGCCCCTACGCCAAGGAGATCCTGGAAAACCGGCTCGGCGCGCCCAACGGCACCTGCCGCAATTTCAAGCCGCTGCCGGATTTCGGCGGCCATCACCCGGACCCGAACCTCGTCCATGCCAAGCACCTCTATGACGAGATGATGGGACCAGACGCGCCGGATTTCGGCGCTGCCTCGGATGGCGACGGTGACCGCAATCTGATCATCGGCAAGGGCATTTTCGTCACCCCGTCGGATTCGGTTGCCATGCTTGCCGCCAACGCCCGCCTGGCGCCCGGCTACAAGGCCGGTCTGAAAGGAATTGCCCGCTCGATGCCGACCAGTGGCGCTGCCGACCGCGTCGCCGAAAAACTCGGCATCGCCCTCTATGAGACGCCGACCGGCTGGAAGTTCTTCGGCAATCTGCTCGACGCCGACATGGCGACGATCTGCGGCGAGGAAAGTGCCGGCACCGGTTCCAACCACGTCCGCGAAAAGGACGGCCTTTGGGCGGTGCTTTTGTGGCTCAACATCCTTGCCGCGCGGGGCGAAAGCTGCAAGCAGATCGTCGCCGAGCACTGGGCGACCTACGGTCGCAACTACTATTCGCGGCACGATTATGAAGAGGTTGAGAGCGACCGCGCCAACGCATTGGTCAACGAGTTGCGTGCCAAGCTCGCTTCGCTGCCTGGCACCAGCGTGCGCGGCATGAAAATCGCCAGCGCCGACGATTTTGCCTATCACGATCCGGTCGACGGTTCGATCAGCGAGCATCAGGGCATCAGGGTGCTTTTCGAAGGTGGTTCGCGGGTCGTCTTCCGCCTCTCCGGCACCGGCACGTCGGGCGCGACGCTGCGCGTCTACATCGAACGCTACGAGCCGGACAAATCGAGACACGATCTCGACACCCAGGCCGCCCTTGCCGATCTGATTGCCGCAGCCGATGATATTGCCGGGATTCACAGCCATACCGGCCGCCCCAAGCCAAGCGTAATTACTTGATGAAATCTGCGATGCCGGCCGCTGATCGGTCGCGATTTGGCGGACTTGTCTCGGAGGGCGGCATCCGCTTTGCCGCCTGGTCGCAGGCCGCCCGCCGGCTTTGGGTCTCGATTTTCGACGAGCAGGGCAAGCGGGAAATCGAACGCCTCGAGCTGCAGCCGGAAGGCGAGGGCGTCCATGCGCTGTTCGTCGCGGGCCTTGGCCAGGGCATCCGCTACGGCTTTCGCGCCGATGGCGACTACGCGCCGGAGCGCGGGTTGGGGTTCGATCCCGCCAAGCTCCTGACCGATCCTTATGCCGTCGAGATCGACAGGTCCTACACCTATGACTGGCGGCTGGCCCAGCGCCGGGGCGAGGGCGCCGATACCGCGCCGCTGATGCCGAAGGCGATTGCCGCTGCGCTGCCGAAGCCGGTGCAGGCTGCGCCGCCGCTATTCCAGCCGGGCGGCCTTATTTACGAAGTGCCGGTGCGCGCTTTCACCATGCTGCATCCGGATGTTCCGGAAAAATTGCGTGGTACCATTGCCGCTCTCGCTCATCCCGTGATTATCGAGCACCTGAAAAAACTCGGCGTTGGCGCGGTGGAACTGATGCCGGTGACCGCGTCGATCGACGAGCGACATTTGCCGCCGCTCGGGCTGCGCAATGCCTGGGGCTACAATCCCGTGACTTTCATGGCCCTCGATCCGCGTTTGGCGCCGGGCGGCATCATGGAGTTGCGAAACACGGTCGCCGTGCTGCGCGAGGCTGGCATCGGCGTCATCCTCGACCTCGTCTTCAACCACACCGGCGAGAGCGACTGGCTTGGCCCGACGTTGTCACTGCGCGGTCTGGACAACCAGGCCTACTACCGGCACTCATCAGACGGCGGGCTAGCCAACGATACCGGCACCGGCAACACGGTCGCTTGCGACCATCCTGTCGTCCAGGAGATGGTCCTCGACACGCTTCGTCATTTCGTCAGGGATGCCGGCGTCGACGGCTTCCGCTTCGACCTGGCGCCCATTCTGGGCAGGGTTGAAGGAACATTCGATGCCGAGGCGCCGTTGCTGAGAGCGATGCGCGACGACCCGCTGCTGGCCGATCGGGTGTTGATCGCCGAGCCGTGGGACATCGGTTCCGACGGCTATCAGCTCGGTAATTTCCCGCCGCCCTTCCTCGAATGGAACGACAAGTATCGCGACGATGTCAGACGCTTCTGGCGCGGCGACGCCGGCATGGTCGGTGCGCTGGCGACCCGGCTTGCCGGTTCGTCCGATGTGTTCGCAACGAACTGGCAAAACGCCAGTCGGACCGTCAATTTCATCGCCGCCCATGACGGCATGACGCTCGCCGATATCGTGCGCTACGAGCGCAAGCACAACGAAGCCAATGGCGAGCAGAACCGTGACGGCCACAATGAAAACCTGTCCTGGAACAACGGCGTCGAAGGGGATGCGGACGATCCGACCATACCAACTGCTCGCCTGAACGATCAGCGCGCGCTGCTCGCCACGCTGTTTGCTTCACGCGGCACCATCATGCTGACCGCGGGCGACGAATTCGGCCGCACCCAGCAAGGCAACAACAACGCCTATGCGCAGGATAACGAGATCACCTGGCTCGTCTGGGCCGGCCGTGACCAGGCGCTGGAGCGCTACACGGCGGAACTCTCGAGGCTGCGCCGGTCGATGCCGGCGCTCTTCGATACAAGCTTCCTAACTGGCCAGCCGCAGGCAGGTTCGGGGATGCCGGACGTCGCATGGCTGACCGAGACAGGCGCGCCGCTCAATGAACAGTGCTGGCAGGACCCGCAGCGGTACCGCCTCGTCATGATCCTGGGTGGCGTCAGCCGCCTTGCCGTCATCATCAACGGCGATCGCCGAGCCTGCATGTTCACCTTGCCTGAGCGAGACGGATTCTTCTGGACTCCAGCCATCAAAGCGCCGGATGCGGCGGACAGCTCGCGACCGATATCGGGACGGGCGGTGATCTTCATGATCGAACGAGCGCAAGCCGGCACAGGGGAGAAGCGCAATGGCGGCAGGTGACAGGACCGGATGGTGGCGCGGCTGCGTCATCTACCAGGTCTATCCGCGCTCCTTTCAGGACACGACCGGCAACGGCAGCGGCGATCTCGCCGGTATCACGTCGAGGCTCGCTCATGTCGCCTCGCTTGGTGTCGACGCCGTCTGGCTGTCGCCTTTCTTCAAGTCGCCGATGGCCGATATGGGCTACGACGTGTCGGATTACTGTGATGTCGATCCGATGTTCGGCACGCTTGAGGACTTCGATGCGCTGGTCGCCGAGGCGCATCGTCTCGGCCTGAAGATCGTCATCGACCAGGTGCTGTCGCATTCGTCCGACAAGCACGACTGGTTTGTCGAAAGCCGCGCCAGCCGCGATAATCCCAAGGCCGACTGGTACATTTGGGCCGATACCAAGCCCGATGGCGGCGCGCCCAACAACTGGCTCTCTGTCTTCGGTGGCCCGGCCTGGGAATGGGATTCGACCCGCCGGCAGTATTACATGCACAATTTCCTTGCCTCGCAGCCCGACCTGAATTTCCACAACCCGGAGGTCCAGGACGCGCTTCTCGACACGGTGCGGTTCTGGCTGGAGCGCGGCGTCGACGGCTTCCGGCTCGATACGGTCAATTACTATGTCCACGACCGCTGGCTGCGCAGCAATCCGCCGCTGGCGTCGAGCGTCGCCGGCACCAACGGCGAGACCAACACCTACCTCTACCAGGAGCACCTGTTCGACAAGACGCGGCCGGAAAACCTGACGTTCCTGCGCCGCTTCAGGGCGCTGCTCGATGAATATGACGACCGCGCCGCGGTTGGCGAAATCGGCGATGAAGGCCGCTCGCTGCAGACGCTCGCCGCTTACACCTCAGGCGGCGACAAGCTGCATATGTGTTACACTTTCGACCTGCTCGGTCCGCAGTTCTCGGCCGCGCATGTGCGCGGCTGCGTCGAAGCCTTCGAAGCGGCCGTCTCCGACGGCTGGGTCTGCTGGGCGTTCTCCAACCATGACGTGGTGCGCCATGTCAGCCGCTGGACAAGGCCGGGCAGCGATCCCGACGCGGTCGCAAGATTCTCGATCATGCTGCTCGCCTGCCTGCGCGGCTCGATCTGCCTCTATGAGGGCGAGGAACTCGGCCTGGAGGAGGCGGAGCTGGCCTATGAGGATCTGCGCGATCCCGTCGGCATCCGCTTCTGGCCAGGCGTCAAGGGCAGGGATGGGTGTCGCACGCCAATGGTCTGGGAGGCCGGCGCCGACAATGCAGGCTTCTCCACGGCCAAGCCCTGGCTGCCGATACCGGCCAGCCATCGCACCCGCGCGGTCGACGCCCAGAATGCCGACACGGCCTCGGTGCTGAAGTCCTATCGGACCACGCTGGCCTTGCGCGGGGAGCATGAGGCGCTGGTATCAGGCTCGATCCGCTTTCTCGACGCCGAGGGTGACGTGCTGGCTTTCATCCGCGAGGGCGGCGGCGAAAGACTGCTCTGTGTCTTCAATTTCGCCGAGGGACCGGCCAGTTGGCCGTTGCCGGGGGATATCGGAGCGGTTGTACAGCTGGATGGCAATGCCGCGGTCGTCGAGACCGAGCTTTTGCTGCCAGCGCTCGGAGCCTTTGTTGGCAGGCTCGACTGATACCCGGACCGTTACTGCACCAGCACCGCACGTCCGCATGTCGCGCCGGTGACCCGGACATCGGCTTCGCCGAGATGCACGCCGAGCGTATCGAGCAGATTGTAAAGCAATGTGTCGACTGGTGCGGTCACGGTTTTCAAGAGCGTCGTCACCGCAGGTTTCACTGCGCCGAGCAGGGCGGTTACGTCAAGCCCGAGGATACCCAGCGCGTTGACGGAGAGTGACAACTTGTCGACCAGTGATGTTGTCAGCGTCTGAGTCAGGTCCCGTGTCGGCGTCGTCTTGATGGTTTTGGCGGCGATCTCGGTTTTGTTGAAGACCAGGTTGGTCGGGCTGACGTTGGTGATATCGGCACCCGCCGACCCCTTCACCAGTATTAGCGGGATTTTTAGCAGCAACAGATTGAGGCTGACATTCGCTATGTTGGCGTCGGAGAACGACTGCGGGTTGCTGAAATCGGCGAAAGCGGTGGGGCTGTTATCGGCGTCGCTGGCGGCAAGGTTCACCGCGGCGACGCCGGGCTTCGCGGCAATGGTAACCTTCAGGCTGTCGGGGCCGGTCGGGCAGCTGATGTCGGTCAGCTTGGCCTCGGCGTAGGCCACTTCGACATTCAGCGGCAGCTTGACCGACAGCAGGCTGATGCCGCCGCCCAGGTTTGGATTGCCGACGCCGACCGTGACCAGCAGCTTGATGCGCGTTTGCGCGGTGCGCACCACGGTGCCGGCTTCTCCAACGGCCAGCCATGGCGAGGATTGCGGCGGTTCGCCGATGGCGATGGCGAGCGTGGTCGACAGCACCCCGGGAATGGTGGCGCCGAGGGCGACGTCGACCTGCTTCGAACCGTTTGCCAGTCCGGCGGCGGCCGTCAGCATTCCCAAGGCGCTGGCATCGACGCCGAGGCCGGCGGGCCTTTGCCCGAGGCCCAATTTGCCGACGGAGCCGAGATCGACCAGATGACTGAGCGGGATCTTGACCGTGCTGGTCGACTTCGAAGCGATCGTCTGCAGGGCGACCTTGGCCGTGTTGCCAAGCCCCGGCACATTGGCCATGGCCGTGGCGATCTGGCCGACGGTCGCCTTCGATGCCAGCACATCCGTATACGACACGCCGGTCAGGTTCAACTGTGTGGCAAGGCCGTCGACGAAGGAGAGCACGCTCACATCCGCGGAGAGCAGCGCGTTGTAGTCCATGACGCTGAGCGAGATGTTGCTGCCGAGAAGTCCGCCGAGAAGCGCGTTGAGGATGCCGCCATTGAGGCTGGCGAGCCTCGATCCGACCGAGAACGTCGCCTGCGGCGTCATGCTGGCGGTGGCTTGGGTGCCGATGACGGGAGTGGGGATCAGCGAACTCGCGAAATAGCGGGCCGGGATCTTCTTCAGGGTGACACGGACGGCATTGTAGGGTGTTATGCTGGCCTGGAAACGCTGGCCCACATTGGCGCCGGATACCACATATCGCCCGGGTGTGACCGTCACGACGGTTTTGCCGGCCGCCGGCTCGATCGTCTGTCCCGAGCTTTGAACGACAACCCCTGGCATGCCGTTGTCGGTCAGCGTGGTGACAACCGCGGTGTTGACTTTGGTCATATTCGAGGCGGCGGTGATCGCCGCCAGATCCACCATTGCCTGTGCTTCGCGGCGCTCGGTGTAGATCGAGGCTTCGTCGATGGCCACCGCGGCCAGCGCCAGCGCCACCGGCGCGCTCAATGCCGCCATGACGGTGAAGTTCGCTTTCCTGTCACCCAGCATCAACCGGGCAAGCCGACCGATCCCATTGCACGCATGCAGCAGCATTTAAATGCCCCCGACCCTGATCGTTGACTGGCGCTTGATGGTGGTCCCGGGCATGGCTATCCCCGGGAAAAGGTTCCAGATCGGCAGGTTGCGGGCATCGTACTGGATGGCCACCACGAACTGGCTTCCATCGGCCGCGCTGTCGTTGGCCTGGTAGGTCAACTTGCTGACATCCACGAAGGGATATCCGCCGGCATTGTTGGTGACGAAGCTCGCCACGAGCGTCTGGCGCTCGGTCTGGTTCAGCCCGGCAATGGCCGTGCGGGCCGCATCCGCCGCTATCTGCTGGATCGAGTTGGCGGCGCCGAAATATATACCGTATGCAACCATTCCGAGTAGGAGAAGAATGAAGATCGGCGAGAGTAAGGCAAATTCAACCGCAGAAGTTCCACGTTCCTCTTGAAATTTTCGCACCAATTGAAAGACCTTGGGCAATTTACTTGCTCCGTTGCTCATAGCCGCCACGCGTCTGAGATCGAACTGTATAGAAGGCAATCATAATGTAACCTGTGGTTGCTTAAGAACGCATTAAGACATTCCGGCAAACTGGCGTGGCTCCGATTCGCGGTGAAAAATGGCGTCGAGGTGAAGAAACCAAGTCAAGCTTCTGGTTTCGGCTGGTGTTTCAGCGGCCACGCCATAGCCTTCGTCCGCCTTACTTTGGGTGACCCAGAGAGTCTGTTGAAATAAAAATTCTCCGCGTTAGTGTCTGGGCACGAGCCGCAGGACGGGAACCAGCGGCGCGCTCAAGGGGTCAGATATCGGCTCCAGGGCGTCAACACTTAATAGGCGCGCCAACGGCAGCGCCGACAGGGAGAACTTCATGCTGAAAAACATGCTGAAGGCGACGGTGCTCGCCACGACCATGGCGCTGGCCGCTGGCACGTTCTACACGCCGGCTTTCGCCGAGACCGTCTATAACAGAGGCAGCGCCGCCGAAGCGGAGACGGTCGATCCGCACAAGACCTCGACAGTCTACGAAGCCGATATCATACGCGACCTGTTCCAGGGCCTGGTCATGCATGACCAGAAGACGAACCTCATTCCGGGCGCGGCCGAAAGCTGGACAGTGTCCGACGACGGCACTGTCTACACCTTCAAGCTGCGCAAGGATGGCCTCTGGTCGGATGGCAGCCCGGTGACGGCGGACGACTTCGTCTATTCGTTTCGTCGGCTGGAAGATCCGGCCACCGCTGCCGAATACGCCTCGATGCTGTACCCGGTGAAGGGTGCGGAGGACGTCAACACCAAGAAGGGCAAGCCGGAGGATATGGGTGTCAAAGCGATTGATGCAAATACCCTCGAAGTCACGCTGAAGGCGCCGACGCCTTACTTCCTGGAGATGCTGACCCATCAGGCCACCTATCCGGTCAACAAGGCTTCGATCGACAAGCTCGGCGCCGACTGGATCAAGGCGGGTAATCTCGTTTCGAACGGCGCCTATACGCTGGCCGAGTGGATTCCCAACGACCACATGAAGCTGGTCAAGAATCCGAAATTCTGGGACGCCGCGACCGTCAAGATGGACGTCGTCAACTATATCCCGACCGAAGACCGCTCATCGGCGATGAAGCGCTTCGAGGCCGGCGAACTCGACAGCTACGGCGACCTGCCGACCGAACAGCTCGCTGACCTCAAGACCAAGTTCGGCGACCAGGTCCGCGTCGGACCTTATCTCGGCACCTATTATTATGCGATCAAGACCGACAAGGCGCCGTGGGACAATGTCGAACTGCGCAACGCCATCTCGATGGCGATCGACCGCGACTTCCTCGCCGAGAAGGTCTGGCAGAACTCGATGCTGCCTGGCTATTCGATGGTGCCTCCGGGCATCGCGGGCTACACGCCGGCAACGGCCAAATACGCCGACATATCGCAGATCGACCGCGAGGACGCTGCCAAGAAGACCCTCGAGAAACTCGGCTATACGCCCGAGCATCCATTGAAGATGGAGATCCGCTACAACACTTCGGAAAACCACAAGAACACGGCCGTCGCCATCCAGGAACAGTTGAAGCCGCTCGGCGTCGACGTCTCGCTCGTCAACACCGACACCAAGACCCACTACTCCTTCCTCGAGCAGAAGGGCGACTACGACGTGGCGCGTGCCGCCTGGATCGCCGACTACAAGGATCCGGAGACCTTCCTCGGCATCACCCGCAAGGCCAGCGGCAACAACTATTCGAGCTATGTCAGCCCGGCATATGAAGCGGCCATGGACAAAGCGGCGGCTGCCGGCGGCAAGCCGGAAGAGCGCATGAAGGACCTCGCTGAAGCCGAGCGCATCCTTGTCGATGACGTCGGTAACATTCCGCTTCTCTACTACAGCTTCCACGACATCGTTTCCTCGAAGCTGCATGGCTTCGACGACAATGTGATGGACATCCATCCGTCCCGCTTCATCAGCAAGGATTGATCCTTAGCCGGGCCGCCGCGCAACTCAATGCGCGGCGGTGCTGGTTTGCCATCGCATCGGTCCGGAAACCGGAATCGATTTTCGGCATGTCGGTGCGAAGATTTGAAGGCTAGAGCGCAACCGTCCGGCTGGACGCGCGTTGCTCTGGATCAAGCGGGGCACCGATGCTGCGATACGTATTACGGCGGCTTCTGACCGCCATCCCGACGCTGTTCGTCATCGTGACCATGGCGTTTTTCCTGATGCGCGTCGCGCCGGGCGGCCCATTCAACCAAGAGCGGGGACTGAGCCCCGAGATCAAGGCCAATCTCGAAGCCCAGTTCGGCCTCAACGACCCGCTCTGGCTGCAATTCGTCCATTATCTCGGCAATCTGCTGCGCGGCAATTTCGGCCCGAGCTACAACATGCCGGACTTCACCGTCACCGAACTCTTCGCCAAGGGCCTGCCTATATCGGTTCAACTCGGCGCCTCGGCGCTCGTCCTGGCGCTGCTGCTCGGTTGTGTGCTCGGCACCATTGCGGCGCTTAACCAGAACAAGCTTGGCGACTATACGGTGATCGCGCTGGCGACGGCCGGCAGCACCATCCCAACCTTCGTCATCGCGCCGGTGATCCAACTCCTGTTCGGGCTGACCTGGAGGCTGCTGCCGATCGGTGGGTGGGGCGATGGCGCTTTCATCAACAAGGTCGGTCCGGTGTTGACGCTCGCTCTGCCGCAGATCGCCATCGTCGCCCGGCTGATGCGTGGCTCGATGATCGAATCCTTGCGGTCCCATCACATCCGCACGGCGCGCGCGCTCGGCCTGTCCGATTGGTCGGTGGTGGTCAAGCACGCGCTGCGCGGCGCCATCCTGCCGATCGTCTCCTTCACCGGTCCGGCGGCGGCGGCATTGCTGACCGGCTCGGTCATTGTCGAGACGATCTTCTCCATTCCAGGCGTTGGCCGCTATTTCGTCGATGCCGCGCTCAATCGTGACTACACGCTGGTGATGGGAACGGTGGTGGTGATCGCCATCTTTACCATTGTCTTCAACCTGATCGTCGACGTCATGTACGCGGTCGTCGATCCGAGGGTGCGCTATGACTGACATCGCAGCCACAGCCGCCCCCGCCGTCATCGGCCGTTCACTCTGGGGGGATGCCTGGGCGCGTCTCAAGGCCAATCGCGCCGCCATGTTCAGCCTGTACTACCTTGCCCTGATCGGTGTCGTCAGCGTGTTCGGGCCGTGGTTTGTGCCACATCAATACACTACCATCTATGCCGACTATGTGCGCATGCCGCCAAGCCTGTCAGCCTATCCGAAGGCCGACATGGTCGAGACGGCGCTTACCGAAGCGATCAAGCGCATGCGGGTCGACATCAAGGAGTGGCGGCAGGAAGGCAACCAGGTCTTCGTCACCGTCAAGTCGACCAGGCCGATCGACGATCGCAACATCCGTTATCTCGACCGTTCCGATGCCTTTGACGGCACCAAGATCGAGAGCAAGTCGCCCGACGGTCTCGAAGTGACGATGAGCGCCTCGATCAAGCAGCAATATTTCCTGTTCGGCACCGACAACACCGGCCGGGACCTGTTGTCGCGCACGCTGATGGCCGGGCGCATATCGCTGGCCATCGGCCTGCTCGCGGGTGTCGTGGCGGTGGTCATCGGCGTGGTCTACGGGGCCGCTGCCGGCTTTGCCGGCGGCAAAATCGACGAGGTGATGATGCGCATCGTCGACGTGCTCTATTCCTTGCCTTTCATCTTCTTCGTCATCATGCTGGTGGTGTTCTTCGGCCGCAACTTCGTGCTGATGTTCCTGGCGGTCGGCGCCGTGCTGTGGCTCGACATGGCGCGCATCGTGCGCGGCCAGGCGCTGTCGATCCGCCGGCAGGAATATGTCCAGGCGGCGGAAGCCATGGGTGTCGGCCAGCGCGGTATCCTGCTGCGCCACGTCATTCCCAATCTGCTCGGCCCGGTGGTCATCTACATGACGCTGCTGGTGCCGCAGGTCATCATCCTGGAGAGTTTCCTGTCATTCCTGGGGCTCGGCGTGCAGGAGCCGATGACCAGCTGGGGCGTGCTGATCTCGGTCGGCGCCAAGAACATCGGCACCGCCAACTGGCTGCTCCTGTTCCCCGCCTTCTTCCTCGTCTCGACGCTGTTCGCGCTGAATTTCGTCGGCGACGGCCTGCGCGACGCACTCGACCCAAGGGATCGCTAAGATGGGGATCGCCGAGATGGCTGCTTCCGAAACGATCCTCAGCGTCAAGGATTTGCGTGTCCGCTTCCGCACGCTGGACGGCGCCGTCGAGGCGGTCAAGGGCATCAACATCCATGTCAAATCTGGCGAGACCGTTGCCGTGGTTGGCGAATCCGGGTCCGGCAAAAGCCAGACGATGATGGCGGCAATGAGCCTGCTGGCATCGAATGGCGAAGCGACAGGCAGCGTCGATTATCGCGGCCGCAATCTTCTGACGCTCAGCAAATCCGAGCTCAACCAGGTTCGTGGCCGCAAGATCAGCATGATCTTTCAGGAGCCGATGACTTCACTCGATCCGCTCTATTCGATTGGCAATCAGTTGATCGAGCCGATCCGCCGGCACCGGGGCCTGAATGCCCCCGACGCGCGGGAAGAGGCGCTCAAGCTGCTGCGGCTGGTGCATATTCCCGATCCCGAGCGGCGGATGAAATCCTATCCGCACGAAATGTCGGGTGGCCAGCGCCAGCGTGTGATGATCGCGATGGCGCTCGCCAACGACCCTGACATATTGATCGCCGACGAGCCGACGACGGCGCTCGACGTGACCATCCAGGCGCAGATCCTGATGCTTCTGGCCGAATTGCAGCGCAAGCTCGGCATGGCGATCGTCTTCATCACCCACGATCTTGGCATCGTCCGCCGCTTTGCCGATCGGGTCTATGTCATGCGCCAGGGCCAGGTTGTCGAGGAGGGGGAGGCGGAGGCCATCTTCGTCAATCCCCAGCATGCCTATACGAAAATGCTGCTGGCGGCCGAGCCGACCGGCAGCAAGGCGCCGCCGCCCGCCAATGCTCCGGTGCTGCTCGAAGGCAGAAATGTCGAAGTGACGTTCAGGATTGGCGGCGGGTTTCTTGCTGGTGAACCGCTGATGCTGCGTGCCGTCGATCACATCTCGATCCGTCTGCAGCGCAACCAGACCATCGGCATCGTTGGTGAATCCGGCTCGGGCAAGTCGACGCTCGGCCGCGCCTTGCTGCGGCTGTTGCCGAGCGACGGGATTATCCGTTTCGGCGATCGCGACATTTCCCAGGCCGACCGGCAGGCGATGCGGCCGCTGCGGCGTCAAATGCAGCTCGTCTTCCAGGACCCGTTCGGCTCGCTGTCACCGCGCATGACCGTCGGCCAGGTCATCACCGAAGGGCTTCTGGTGCATGAGCCCAATCTTTCCGGCAAGCAACGCGACCAGCGCGCGGTCGAGGCTTTGCGCGAGGTCGGCCTCGATCCTAACGCCCGCAACCGCTACCCGCACGAATTCTCAGGCGGCCAGCGGCAGCGCATCGCGATTGCGCGGGCCATGATCCTGAAGCCCAAGCTGGTGGTGCTGGATGAGCCGACCTCGGCACTCGACCGCTCGGTGCAGAAGCAGATCGTCGAACTGCTGCGCAAGCTGCAGGCCGACCACGAACTGTCCTACCTCTTCATCAGCCACGATCTGTCGGTCGTGCGCGCCATGGCCGACTACATCATCGTCATGAAACAGGGCAAGATCGTCGAGGAGGGGCCGACCGAGGCGATCTTCAGCGATCCGCGGCACGCTTACACACAGACGCTGATGGCCGCCGCGATCGACGTGACGCGATTTCGCCTGAGCGCCTGAACCAGGCTTCGCACCGATACACTGGCTGTCCGCTCAATTTGTGGAGCTCGGGCACTTGCGTGCTCGCACAGCGGCAATGGCATCCTGTTGCTGCTTGAGCCGGTCGATCCTGGCTGTTTCACGGTTGGCCACCGCGGTCTTCACGCGTGAGCCGCCGAGCAGCCAGCGTGGAACATTGGTGTTGGCGACCTTGCCGCGCGTGATTGCCGTTTGCGAGATGTCACGGGCGACGTCTCCCATCGCCCTGTTGAGGTCGGTGCACGTCATCGAATCGTATTTCGCTGGATCGACGGTTCTGCCGAGCGATGAACAGCCAGCGACGAGAACCAGCGTCATCACGAGAATCAAGAGCGAGGCTGTGGTTGAATTCAAATTCATGTCGCACTCGGCCCGCCGTTCACTGACTCCATCAAGTTCACGACCCTAAGACCGACAGACCTTTTCGTCAAAATATGCGGCCTCGAAGAAACCTCCCACTGGGCCCGGCCTTTGCGGCCGACGCAGGAACATCTCAGTCACTGGAATTGCTATCTGCCGAGTGTTGGGCTCAATCGCTGGCAAACGGAGAGTACCGGTTCCGGCGACGTCGGGGCGGCCTTTCCTACGCTGCCTCGGCCACGAACCTCGACGGGGGGCAACCGCCGAGCACTGTCTGAGCGATGTCGGCGTCATTTTCATCGACATGCGCCGTCACCAGAACGACCCCTTCGGCAACCTCCTGATCATCCGCCTTTATGGCGGCCGTGGCGAATGTTCCAAACAGACCGGCAACGCCGCCACAGACCGCGCCAGCCACCGCTGTTGGCAATACGCCCGCAGCAACAGGATTGATGCCATAGGCCGCAACGGCACTCAGGCAGACCAACCCGCCGGCGGCAGCGCCAAATAACGATCCCAAAGCGGAAACCCGAAGGGATCCCGCCTCGTCATTGTAAGGCCCGATGATCGCGATCTGTACGCGAGGAATTCCGGCTGCCACCAAGTCGCTGGCGACCCGCGCCGCATCGACGGGGGAATCAAAAAGTCTGCAAATCGTCGGCATGGTCGCTTAACGCTTCTGGCTGTTCAGCGTCGTCTCGGTGAGGAATGACGCGGCAATCAGATCGTCAACCTCGATTGGGCCCTCGCCGCCCTCCATGATGGCTGCGACCTTCTGGAAGGTCTTCATCTCGTCTTCGGTAATCTGGGCTTCCTGCATCCTGGCTTTGATCTCTGTCATGCGCATGCTCAGGGCATAGGATTTCTTGGTCTCACGGTTCGACATGCTGCTGCTCATAGTTCATTGATCATTTTTTGCCCGCCACTCGAATTTGGGGCAAGGGCAAACGTTTCCAACCCTGGACTTCGGTCGGGGAGGGGTCGGACCTAAGTCTGTGGGGCGCAATGGTCTTGCCGACGGCGCCGCCAAAGCATGACCCAGGATGCGTGCCAAAAGGCCTTTCGTGGCCCGACTCATCAAGAATCGGGCCGGAGATCTGCGATCAGTACCCGTCGTTTTCGATCACAACGGGATGGTGCCGATGGTGTTGACGATGGGTGGAGACGGAACCTGTCACGACAACAGTATCGCGGTGATGATGCCGGCGCCCATGGTCATAGAACGCTACGGTACCATGGCGGCGGTGGTGCAAGCGCTGACCGTCTTCGTTGATGATCTTGACGCTTTCGTGATGTCGATGATGGGTTCTAACAACCACATCGGCTTCGGCTGCCGAAGCCACAACGGGCAGTCCAAGGGAAAGCGCCAACGCGCACATGATCATTGTTTTCATTGCAGTTTCTCCATTTTCTTAATTAGCCCTTCATTGGATAAACTGCCTCTGATCGCTTTGGTTCCGGTCGTCCGGCATCGACCCGAACGTTCACTGGTCATCGCTGGATCTCGTCAAACGGCGGAACATTAGGCGTGCCTGATGGTTTATTTCCCGCAGCCGGGATCACGATTTGGTGTCTGCTGCGGATCAGTCGGCAAAGGCTGGTCGGCCCGCGTTCTCTGCCAGAGGCGCGGGCTTCCCAGGCAACAGGAGAGAGATCATGAACAATATCATTTGGCTCGTTGGAGCTGTGGTCATCGTGATAGCGATTTTGAGCTTTTTTGGCCTCCGCTGAGGGGGACGCGCGTACCAGTCGGGATGTTACCGGAAACTGTCCGCGAGCGCACGCACGAAAGCATCAAGCGGCCGGTTGAGACCGTCTGGTTACTGTCCAGCGCAACAGGCATCGCTGTCGGCCGGGTCACAGATGCACGGCGAATAGAAATTCGCCCATCCGACGGGCGGGGGACGCGAGTAATCTCGCTTGAGGGGCAGGTGGAGCGCCGAAGTCGGGATGCGCTAACTCTTTGTTTTCTCTGGTCGGAGTGGCAGGATTTGAACCTGCGACCCCCTCGTCCCGAACGACGGGCTCTCCCAGCAAAGGCCCGGATTTCCGCCATTCCTCATTACGGTCGGCGACCTTTGTTCACCTTTGCTTCTAGCATACCTGTGGGGTTTCTGTGGGGACCTGTGGGGGCGTTCGTTGTCTGTGCCTGCGGCATGCGGACCACATTTTTTGGAAGATTTCTGTAGCGCGACTTGGAGACAATCGCCTCGGCCGCCTCCGCTTGGAAGTCTGGATGATGGTGGCCATAGGTCTGGATCAGCATCTCGACGGTCATGCCGAGGAAGCCAGCGGCTGCCCAAGGGTCGGAGCCTCGTTGCATTAGCCATGTTGCAGCGGTGTGGCGGAAGATGTGCGGAGTCACGTCGGTACGGAATAGGCGTCTGACGCTTCCATCCGGGCCTTCAACATCGTCGTACCAGCCCAATCCGGCTGCCTCGACCACTGAGCGGAACGCCTTCTTGACTGACTGGACGGGCTTCCCGTTCCACTCAACTACGTAGTCGTGGGCGATCATTCGGCCGACGTTTAAGCTCTTGCCGCGACCCTTGGTCTTGATCTCCAGCGGAGTGACCGCCCATCGCCGTACATGGGCAAGCAGACGATCGGGCAGACGCACCGGCGGCTGGCGCTTCTTGGTCTCGAGGCGACCAGCTGCGCGACGATAGAAAACGCCGCGCTCCAGGTCCAAATAGCCCGCCCCTTCGGTAGGTCGGACGGCGGCGCCACAGATCGCCGCCGAGCGCGTGCCGGTGTAGAGCGCGACAAGGATAAAGCGTGCGACGTGGCGCCCTGTGCGACGGTCGCTAGCCCAACCTTTCCACGACTGACGCATGCGCCACGCAGCGCGGATCAAAGCCGCCGCTTCGTTTCGTGTCAGCCAGCGATCTCTGGGCACGGACTTAGCTGGCAGCACGATGGCCGGCGCCGAGGTTATGTAGCCTTCTCGATGATAGTTGTTCAGCGCTGCCCGCAAGTCCTCAAGCTGTCGCCTCGCTGCGGCACCGTTGCCGTGCGCTTTGGCGTAGTCACGACAGATTTTGCCGTTGATCTCGCCAATCATCATGTCACCGAACCAGTTCAGCACCGCTACCATACGGCCAGCGGTTTCCTTCGGTTTCGCGTGGCCGGGCGCGAGGTCTGTTAGATAGACACTAACGGCGTCCGCTATCGCGACGGTAGTGGGATCACGACCGCGTTCGCGGACCGGCTGGTACTTTTCGGTGATGTAGCTGGCGAGCCGTTTTTCAGCGCGTTCGCGGTTGCCAGTGCCGCCGCAAGCGCTGACGAAGGTGCCGCCGTCACGGATGAACCAGCCGGCCCGGCTCCGCAAGGATCCGTCCTGCTTCCTGCTTTCGTCCCGCCAGACGAGGCGTGCCCCTTTCGAAGTCCTCGACATCTTTCCCTCATCTCGACGATCGCGGCCAAGGTGACATACTCCTTCCCCGCGATCATCTCTGTTACTAGGCGGCCAGCATCCCGCTCCTTGCGCAGCCCTGGTGCCCCCATCGTACCGTCTGGGAACGCTATGCGAGCGGCAATGTCCAGCCGGAGCGGCGCGCTTTGGTCAGGGCGATTGCTTTTCTCAAAAATTCGGTTGGTCACAGATCAGAAGACACGCTGGTTTGTGGAGGCCATTGATGGCGGAGCCAGGCTGATCTAGTTCGTCGGACAATGCGGTTCTATGGCCCTTGGGCGTGGTACTATAGGGGGAGCGGCTTTTCTTCTGTCGGGCGGCGAGTGCTATTACCAGAAAAAGCAAAAATTTTTGCGGGCCGTAGATAGGACCATTCCCGCGCAAACCCAGCCGATCAGCACAGAATATCGTGTACACCTTCCCTCGTCCGCCACCAGGCGCACACGTGATCGAAAGATCCGCGACCGAGCCGGTTCCAAAACTTTTCAGCCGGCGGTTGAGCTGCAGGACGGAAATGTCGGCCGAAAATCCAGCTGGCCGCGCCGCTGCTCCTCGCGCCTGCAGCTGGACAGCTTTGCCGAGAAGGTGTCGCCCGCGAAACCCCGCTGGGACCGCTGGGAGTACCATTGCCAAGCGCAATCCGAAGAAACGCTGCGAGAGTCGTGGGCGAACGTCGAGGCCGATGGGACTATCGAACGACCATGGGCTGCTTGAGGAAAGAGGGGTAGAGCGCCGGGGATCATTCGGGTTCGTCAGGATCAAGCGTTGCCATGCGCTCGACCGCCTCCCGAAGTCTCGCCGTCGTCCGGCGGCCCCGCTCCGTGACCATCTCCTGCAGCTGGTCGTGTGGAATGGTCGGCAGGAAGTCAGCTGAGGTCACTTCGCCGTCTTTATAGGTGAAGCTGAGCGCCATCGCCCCGACCAGGGTCACGTGCTGGTCAAGGTATGACGTGAGCTCGTTGAGGCTGGCGGCGTGCGCACACAACAGAGCCGTGGCCACAGGAGATTTGTGAATGGTGACATTGCTGGCCAGCAGTTCGTACCCCCTCCACCACATCAGTTCCCCAAGTCCCCGCCACGGGACCGAGTCGGCGGACCGGGCCGAGTCGACATATCTCTTCAGGAAGTCCTCGTCGTAGAGGATGCCCAATTCCCCGCGCGCCCAGTTGATCTCCGCGTTGCCCTTCTGATTGACCCGGGCATGAAGAAAGACCCGCGGTTTTCTGTTCTCATCGCATACGGCGGCGCTCCAGTTGGCCGGGTAGACCAGGATGTCGACGTGCTCCTTGTTGAGGCCGCAGTCGTAGGCCTCGTCGTCCAGCATCCACGCCAACTCCTTGTTCAGTCTGGATGTCCCGGCACGGTGGCGCTCACGAGCCAGGGCCAGATAGTCGGAGCTCGATATGGAGGGGTCGAATGGTTCGGTCATCCTGAAGGTCCTGTGGACGAGGGTGGCTGGGCGCCGTGAAATTCGGCTGTCGGATCGCTATGTTAGGAGCGAGTCGTCCGCTCGAAGCGGCCCATGACGTGATGGTAAACTTCAGGGGCCTCGTGGCCGGCGTCCGTCGTCAGGTTAGCGGCGCGTCGCAATGTTTCGATCGTCGACTTAAGGGCGTGGAAATCGTGATCGTCGTAGTGAAGATCGAGTTCCGAAGAGAGTTCGCGCAGGAGGTCCGTCAGCACTTTTGCCGTTGTCTGGTCGAGGGTCATATCGTGAATTCCTATGAGCTGGTTTGAGAGAAAGATATCGATTTCAGTATAAATCTACTGTTTTTGATAGATAGCTATGAAAATTGGGAACGCAACGGGCCGGCCCAAATTTTTTTGCGCGGAGAATTTTCAGATGACCGAGACCGAGTGGGAGCGGCTGATGAGCGGCCTGCTAAAAGCCGAGCTCAAGCTTAAGGGCTTGAGCTATGCCGATCTCGTCGAAAAGCTGGCCGCCATCGGGGTCGAAGAAAAAGAGGCGAATATCAGCAACAAGCTGTCACGCGGACGTTTCAGCGCCGTTTTCTTCGCTCAGTGCCTCAAGGCGATAGGGTCGCAGAGGCTGAAGCTCGACTGACCTTCTGGGAATGGCGCGCGTGCGCCTCGCTTGCTCAGTGCTCAGCAGCGGTCGCAGGTTGGTTTGCGTAGACTGAGTTTGGACCCCGGACTTGGCTCAGGTTCTGGCGCAGGCGAGATTGGACCTCTAGAAGGCGATCGCGGTGGGAGCAATTCTCTTCCCCTATAGTATTGCGAATTACGTGCCTAGCGGATCGAGCGCGGCGGGACCAGATGCGGGTCGGACCAATCCATTGAAAGGAAACCAATGTCCGACAAATATTTGACAGTCTCAGAAGTTGCCGACCTGCTCGGCATGCTCAAAGAAAACGTGTTGCGAATGGCGCAACACGGGGCGCTCCCACATCCGGTCACGATAAACGGTGAACCACACTTTCCTGAGGAGCCGATCTTGCGTCGATGTGAGGAGGAGGACGACGCTATCCCTTCTGCCGGCGTGTACCTCTCAACGGGTGAGGATTTTTTCTACTATAAGGTGGTGAAGGCCAGCCACATGCTTTTCTACAAAAACTGGCCATTCGCAGTTTTCAGTCTCTGGGACGAAAGCCTTCATATTCGCCCTTGGCTCACACACCTGGTCGATGATCTTCCCGATCACGAGACCATCCTGCTTTCCTGTGAGGACGCGAATATCCCAGAGGTCAGTTTGAAGGATCTTCCCCAGCCCACTTCAATCGTCTGGGGATATCGCTCGGTCGGGCAATACGATTTGGATGTGACGGTCGCGGCTTCAAATGTGAGCCACTGAACCTAGCAAATGCTGAGCGGATTGGGTTTTCCCGTGTCTCTGCCGTGCGGTCTTTTCCCCTGTGCCTCAACGCGGGACGCTCACGGAGGCTGGAGCACAACTGTCCCCTTGCGAGAAGATTCCGCCTGCGCCTGGTCATGCATGATCTTAACGCAGCAATCACAGCTCTGAGCAGTCCGGCCTTGGGCCTTGGACCCCGCTCAGGTTTTGGCGCAGGCGGGGTCGGGTCGACTGGCGCGCTTGGATCTGTGGTGCGCAGCACCCCATTCTCATACGAACGCGTCAAAATATTAATATTGCAACCCAGAATAAAATAAAAGTGCTGCATAGCGCACCACCATGATGCACTGGATGATCTGTCGATCATTGTAAGTAATATACGCGATCAACAATTAAGGAACATCACCACAACATTGAAAAGGATGTGTCCTAATGGAACCTGAAAGATCGATTGATCTCTATCAGTATCTGGCCAAAAGCCGTGACCTGCTTGTCGACATCAAAGTTGCACAACGGCTTCATATCCCCAGGGATGCGCTTGTCGAAATGGTGAAGGAAGGGCTGTGCCCGGAGCCACGTCCCGGCTTAGCTTCCAACCGCTATTGGTTTTACCAGTGGCAGGCTACGAACTATAAGTCCTGGGCTCGTACCGCCAGCGACGACGATGTGAGGCGAGCGGCCGATATCATTTTGAAGGACGACCGCACTCGGCGCATTCGTGAGTTCGAACACTATGACAACGCAGACCCGCGGAAGTTTCTGACTACCTTGTTTTCTCGGAAGGCATGGTAGGTCCTCATGCAGTCCGATAGGAAACAAATTAAAAACTACATCGAGCGGATGTTCGGACGGGACAGCGGGGGAAACCTCGTTGTCTTCGAACGCGATCTGTCGGGGGAACGTCGACGGCATGCGGTCTTCCCATACGCCGATCGGGAAATCGTCTTCGACTTCCTGGCAGCGCAGCCCGATAACGTTCATCGGTATCTCGCGGTGGCCCTCCACGACGGCCAAGCCTTTGACAAACAGACGCGCCGACGGGACACGGCCTGTGCCGTGGCCTTCTTGGCGCTCGACATCGACCTCGCCACTGGGGTGCATGCCGCCCACAACCTCCCCGAAAACGAGGAGCAGGCGCTCAAGCTGCTTGAGGAGGCCGGGCTGCCCGAGCCCACTCTGATCATCCACTCAGGTGGAGGGCTCTACCCGATCTGGCAGTTTCAGCAGCCGTTGCTTCTGAGGACGACGGAGGATCGGAGCCGCATTCAGCGGCTCTGGTCAGCCTGGAACGAGCAGGCTCGGGTGGTCTGGGAACGACATGGGCTCAAGCTCGACACGATCGCAGAGCTCGCACGCGTCCTCAGGGTGCCGGGAACGTTCAACCCCAAGACCAAGCCGGCCAAACCCGTCCACATCTTGGACGGGGCAAGTGGTCGGACCTGGACCCTTGAGCAGATGGAAGGCGTCGTCGCAGCCCGAATAGCCGAGAGCTCTGACAGTTCCTCGCGTTCTGGCGAGCACGCGCTGGCCGACGCGCTTCGCCAGGAAATGATGTCGGGCGACGAAGATGCCTGCAAGAGTGCCGCTGGAGCTCTGGCGATGATCGCCGGATGTGGTTTTCTTCGTGCGTGTGACGAAGGCAGCGAACGCTTGACAGAACCGCAATGGAAGGATGCCGCGGATCTTCTGGCGCACATTCCGGAAGGCAAGCGGTATTTTCACCAGCTGTCCGCTCGTGACCCGCGATACTCATATCCCGAGGCGGAGGCCAAGCTTGTTCACGCCAGCGAATACGGCCCAAAGTTGTGCGAGACCATCGCAGGGGCTAACCCCGAGTGTGCAGGCTGTCTCTTCCGTGAAGGAAAGGTCATCCGTACCCCGGTGCAGCTGGCAAAGTCCGAGCCGGGGCTTGTGCCACTGCAGGGGCGATATGTGCTCGACTCCAAAACTGGTCTGTTCTTTGACATCTCGACGGGACGGGACAAGACGAAGGAGGATTTCGATCGGTCCTTCACGCGTAATATGCAGAAGAAGCGGTTGGCCAGCACCACCTTCCGCAATTCGCCACTCTCGTGCTTCGCCGATGAACACGACTTCCTGGTCGGGAATGACAAGCTCATAGTCGAGGAAAATGGCATGCGGACTTTGAACACGTGGAAGGACGGAGGCGTCGCCGCCGCGGAAGGCGACACCTCGCTATGGGATGACCATCTTCGCTATCTGTTGCCTGGCGAAGGGGAAAGGAGGTGGGTCCTTAGATACCTTGCCCATCTCGTCCAGCGACCGGCTGCTAAGATCAAGTCGGCGATCTTGCTGCAATCAAGACAAGGCGTCGGCAAGAACCTTCTGGTGCGAGCCGTCAAGCGCATGTTTCATCAGAACGATGTCCGCGAGGTTTACGGTGGTATCCTAGGCGAGCGTTGGCAGGCCGAGCTGGGAAATACTCGCCTGCTGGCGCTGGACGAGCTGCAGATCGACGAGCTGAAGACCGCGTACAATCGGCTCAAGAGATGGGCCACAGAGGAGACCCAATCCGTCGAGCGTAAGGGTATCGATGCGTTCAACGTTAGGACGCCTCGCGGCATCATCATCATGACCAACAGCGACAAGCCTATGGCCATCGAACATGATGACCGGCGGCTCTTCGTGTGCAAGGTGGAAGCCGACAAGCGGGTAGACGCATATTATCGTCGGCTCGTGGAGGTCGGTCTGTCGGACGAAAGCGTCGCCGCCTTCAAGCATTATCTGCTCAACCTCGATCTCTCCGATTTCGACGCTAACGCCGAACCACCACGAACCGGTGCGAAGGACGAGTTGATCCGGGCTTCCGCATCCCTGCCGGAACAGATCATTGTGGAGCTTCGGGACAATGGTTCAGCGCCGTTCGATCGCCCGGTATACTTGGCGGAGGATGTTGCCACTGCCGTTGAAGAGCGCATGAAGAAGACGATTACTGTGCAGCAGATCACCCCGATCCTTCGGAAGCTTGGGGATCGCAAGCGGGGCACGAAGTCATCCGTTCCGCGCCCTGTGTGGAGGACGCCCCGTGGCTACGTCTGGGCATGGCAGGACCTCGACAAGTGGATGAACGCTTCGGGCGACGAAGTCCGGGCTGCTCTGCTGGGGAAAGACCCGGATGTGACAGCGGGATTGATGCCTGTTGTCGCTGCCGCTATCCAGGTGGCCAACTAACCAGGTGCGCGGAGCGAAGGACCATGCAGACTTATATCTCTTCCAACTATCACTTTGAAGAAAAAGAGGTTGGACAGTTGGACAGCTGGACACCTAAGGGGATCGCCAGGCACGTCGACGCAAAGCACTTCTTCTCGGTTGCCATGACGACAAATCTTCCTCCATGGCGCCCGATACCCTCTCGCCTTGCGGCCCGGTTTCTGGGAACGTCCCTTCAGTCCTTGGCCAATTGGAGGATGCGAGATCTTGGGCCGGCAACCGAACCGATGCGGCGGGGGCAGGGCAACCGCATATACTACCGCCCGGATAAGATCGCCGAGTGGCTCTCGGGCGGGAAATGTTCCGATTGGCAGTTTTCGGCGTTATGGCTCCAGCGGATGGGCATGCCGCTCGATGTGATCAGTGAGGATGCCGTTCGCGAACGTATCGCCCAGCTGGAGGGCGTGAATAACCTGTTCCCCGCGGTGAACCGGCTGTGGCGAAATTTCCGTGAGGTCGAGGCGGCCTAGCCTAGTGAAATAATTGTGTGAGATCCCGTCCGGTACTTAGATGCCGGTTCACCCGACGGTCCTCAATGGCGCCTTGCAAGCTGGTAGCACCCAACGCCTAAGCTGATCGACCGGCTTTCTGACCAATACTATAGGGCAAGTGAATTCCGCCCATCGCAAGTCCGAGCAGGCCGTCCCAAATCACGTTGCGATCCCGGCGCGAAGGGCGTGCCGGACACGTAATGCGAAGTAACGGATGCGTCGAAAAATGGATGTTTTTGAACGGGTTGAGAAGGTCGCTAACGACCTTGCGGACGATTGGAATGCCGATTTCCTGTACATCAATTCTGATATTGATGATGAAGCTTTTGAGTGCGTGTTTTATGAAACAGAGCCTCGCCGGGGCAAGGGTGAGTATCTGTTTATTCTGCTGACCACCGAAGGCGGCTCGGCAGCGTCGGCACACAAGATCATGAGCTACTTCAAGTATAAGTATTTTGGGGTTTGCGTCGTCGCGTTGGGCCAGTGCAAGCATGCCGGCAAGATCATGTGCGAAGAAGCCTTGGAGACGTGGGTCGGGAGGGCCAGCGGATTGGGGCCGCTCGACCTCCGAGATCTTTGTGACAGCACCTGCGGGGACGAAGAAGCCCCCATGGGGAACCTGGAAACATTCCATCGACTCCCGAAAGGAACTGATTTCTTCGCTCTTCACAAGGCGATCAACGCGCCTGAAATTTGCGAATTTGTGACTTTCAGGGAAGGGGGCGTGAGTGTTTTCAGCAGGGCGATCGATCCTCAGGCTAAAGAAAACAAGGGGCTGACAACCATAGCCGATATGCTTCCTAAGAAGTCGAAGAAATATGGCCCAGGGTCGGAACGCAACATTTTCTATCTGAATGGCTATTACTGCTAAGGAGCAACCGCCTCCGTACCAAAGGTTCGACGCGCTGACCTACCGTCTGGCGTGTTGGCGCGATAGGTCGAATCATGCTGTCGCGCCTGAATACTGGCGCTGGCTGTTGATTAATGCCCAGCGCGCAGGACTTCGCCAATTCCGTAACTGATCACCCTGGCGCCGGTTGCTGACACATCAATCTTGAAAGAACCTTGAATGCTAGGTTTCGCGTCCTGGACGCTGTGCAAGATGTGTCGAGGGGCGAGATGTCGTGCTTCACGGCACGCCCAGAGACAGATAATGGCTTCCGGAACCAGTGACCGCTTCCGATTGACCGCAGGAACCTGGCCCACCCTTTCGGGGTCGACCGGCGTCCGACCTTGGAAGCGAGTAGTTTATACTCTTCATAGCCGCGGGAGATGTGGCCGGCACAGCGTCTTCTGCAGCAGAGAGAATTCGAGAACTTTCTGGGGCGCACTTCTGCCAATTTGCGGAGGGAATCTTAGACGTAGCTAATAAAACGATTGACATTAGTAGGCCGCAGCGGCAACCTAAAAGGGAGGGAAGAAGCGAGCAGGAGAATAATAAAGACGCGGGCGTCGGGCACTTACAAGCCTGGCCTTAGATTGGCAGTTTTCCGTGCTCGAGTAGCTATGACTCGGCAATTGATAGTATTGCTGAGCGGCTGGGGGTTGTCGACGTGGCGAAGTTCACGTTCACGGATTTATTGCCGCTGCCCTTGTCTGGCAACACGGGTGAAAGCTTCAACGGCATTTCGTCTGCCATTTCCATATACCCATCCTCCGCTACCTTTGCTTTTCGAGGCTGCGTCGAGCGACGGCAGCCTCGAGCTTCAATTATTCGTGCATCGGTGGCAGATGAGGAGCGGGACCCAAGCCAGACTACGTCCTGGTTTGTCCCAATATGGACCCGCGGGAGGAGACCGATTCCTGCTCGCCATGGAAAGCAGCGGTTAGCGCCCAATCCTATCGCTCAAATGCACTCCGGGGGTGCAGGGGCATGACATTCCGCTATCGGAACGCGAACTTTCGAAACAGTTGCTCGGCGTCTGCGCTTTCAGCAGCGATCGGATATGTCACTAAGTCCAAGAAAGAAAAGCGGCAGGGAAAACGGCGCGAATACGAAACGCGAGCCGTTCATTTCGAAGCGCTTGAACCACGACTGCTCTTGTCAGCTGACTTCATGCCGGTTCACGGGTCGATAGATGTACCCGGAGAAACAGATCAGTTCACCTTTAACATCTCTGAAGACACGAGGATCTACTTCGACGCGCTGACGAGTGATGGACAATTAGCCTGGAGTCTCACTGGCCCGCATGGATCCGAAGTCTCAGGGATCGCCTTCAGCAATTCGGATGGTCCAAGCGGGTCGGCAACTTCGGCTCTCGATCTGGTTGCCGGCGATTACACGCTTAGTGTCACCGGTGCGGCGGACGCGACCGGCTCCTACAGCTTCCGTCTGCTTGATGTCGCGACGGCGACGCCGATCGCCTCTGGCACGCCGGTGTCGGGCACGCTGCCGACCGGCACGGAGACGGCGCTCTACCGCTTCGATGCGCAGGCCGGCGAGAAGTTCTTCTTCGACCAACAGAGCAACAGCGGCGGCACCGCCTACTGGCGCCTCATCGATCCGTTCGACCGAACGGTCTGGTCGAACTGGTTCCAGAATGGAGACGTCGACGTCCAGGCGCTTGCGTTCACAGGCAGCTACACGCTGGCGATCGAGGGCTATGTGTCCAACGCGAGCCCGGTGGACTTCAGCTTTGCGGTTCAGAAGGTCGAGGACACGACGGCTGCGCTGACGGTCGGCGCGACGGTTGACGGAGCGATCGCGCATGCCGGCCAGCAGAACCGCTATACGTTCGATCTGGCGGGTGCGGCACGGCTCTGTTTCGACAGCCTGACCAACGATCCGAACCTCTCGTGGCGGCTGATCGGGCCGCGCGGCGAGGTGAACAGCACCCCCTTCAGTTTCTCGAATTCGGACGGACCGTCGGGCACTCCGCTTCTGGACCTGGTGGCAGGATCCTACACGTTGATCGTCGATGGCTATCTCGACGCGACCGGCCCCTACAGCTTCCGGCTGCTCGATCTGTCGGCTGCCACACCGATCACGCTCGGTGACCCGGTGTCGGGGACGTTGCCCTCCGGAAACGAGACGGCGCTTTACCGCTTCGATGCCGCGGCCGGAGATCAGATTCTCCTCAATCGACAGGCGCTCAGTGCCGGCAGCCCGTATTGGCGTTTGATCGACCCGTATGGCGGTCAGGTTTACGCAAACTACTTCACTGACAGCTCGACCCTGACGCTGCCGCTGACGGGTATCTACACGCTGCTCATGGAAGGGCAGATTGGGGAGAACGGAGCGCTCCAATATACGTTCAATGTTACGTCCGAGGGTCATGTCGACCTGCCAACTCCGACCGGAACAGCCCTTGTGCTGGGTGCCACCACGACAGGTGCGATCGACACGGCGGGCGAAGAGGACAACTACGTCTTCGACATCACGCAGCCAACGCAGTTCCTCTTCGATGCCCTGACTAATTCAAGCCTGACCTGGAGCCTCATCGGGCCACAGGGTGAGGTAGTTCCCGCCCGCGCCTTCACGAATTCAGACTCAGCCAATGTTGGAAGTGATCCGGTTATCACGCTCAAGATTCCCGGCACCTATCAGTTGCGGGTGCAAGGCAGCGGATCAACGGGCTCCTACAGCTTCCGTCTGCTGGACCTTGCCGCGGCGACGCCGATCGCCTCTGGCACGCCGGTGTCGGGCACGCTGCCGACCGGCACCGAGACGGCGCTCTACCGCTTCGATGCGCAGGCCGGCGAGAAGTTCTTCTTCGACCAACAGAGCAACAGCGGCGGCAACGTCTACTGGCGCCTCATCGATCCGTTCGGCCGGCAGGTCTGGGTCAATGGTTTTGGGGACCAGGATGTCCAGGCGCTGGCGTTCACGGGCAGCTACACGCTGGCGATCGAGGGTTATGTATCCAACGCGAGCCCGGTGGGCTTAAGCTTTGCGGTCCAGAAGGTCGAGGACACGACGGCCGCGCTGACGGTCGGCACGACGGTCGATGGAACGATCGCGCATGCCGGCCAGCAAAACCGCTATACGTTCGACCTGGCGGGTGCGGCACGGCTCTATTTCGACAGCCTGACCAACGATCCGAACCTCTCGTGGCAGCTGATCGGACCGCACGGCGAGGAGGTCAGCAGTCGATACTTCACCAGTTCGGATGCGATCAATTTCTCCGGCGACCCGCTCGATCTGTCTGCTGGCAGTTATACGCTCATTGTTGACGGCTCTGGAGATGCGACCGGCTCCTACAGCTTCCGGCTGCTGGACCTTGCCGCGGCGACGCCGATCGCCTCGGGCACGCCGGTGTCGGGCACGCTGCCGACCGGCACCGAGACGGCGCTCTACCGCTTCGATGCGCAGGCCGGCGAGAAGTTCTTCTTCGACCAACAGAGCAACAGCGGCGGCAACGTCTACTGGCGCCTCATCGATCCGTTCGGCCGGCAGGTCTGGGTCAATGGTTTTGGCGACCAGGATGTCCAGGCGCTGGCGTTCACGGGCAGCTACACGCTTGCGATCGAGGGCTACGTCTACAACACGGCTCCGGCCAGCTTCGGTTTTGCGGTCCAGAAGGTGACAGATACGACGGCGGCGCTAGCGGTCGGCACGACGGTCGACAGAGCGATCGCGCACGCCGGCCAGCAGAACCGCTACACGTTCGACCTGGCGAATGCGGCACGGCTCTATTTCGACAGCCTGACCAACGATCCGAACCTCTCGTGGCAGCTGATCGGGCCGCGCGGCGAGGTGAACAGCACGCCTGTCGGCTTCTCGAATTCGGACGGATTATCGGGCACTCCGCTTCTGAACCTGGTGGCCGGGTCCTACACGTTGATCGTGGATGGTAGTCTCGATGCGACCGGCTCCTACAGCTTCCGTCTGCTTGATGTCGCGACGGCGACGCCGATCGCCTCTGGCACGCCGGTGTCGGGCACGCTGCCGACCGGCACCGAGACGGCGCTCTACCGCTTCGATGCGCCGGCCGGCGAGA
>NZ_RZRT01000254.1:0-447 GCF_003998295.1 Mesorhizobium sp. M7A.F.Ca.US.011.01.1.1 | reverse complement strand
CAGCAGGATCGTCGCCGCGTCGTTCACATCGAATATGATGCGCTCACGGTCATGCCGGCCAACTTGCACCACCACGGGCCGGACAAACCTGCTCGACATGCAATTACACTCTCAATTCCGACCGTGACACGGTCTTCGCGTATCATGACGTTGGGTCAATTTATACATTTGTGGCTAGGGCCAGAACAGAACTGACGGTTGCCCAATCTCAAGACAAGTTGCCTGCCCAATTTCAGCAGGCCGCTATCTGAATTCGTATGGGGTTCTGGTCTTGTTGCGCAAGAAAGCACCGCGGAATTCTGTCGCGACCGGAAGGTGAGCGGCGCTTGGTCCCAGGCGCGAGCTTTCCTGAAGGCCGAGCCTTCCTTCCTCGGTGCCAGCCGTGACGCGGCCGCTGCCGCAATGGCGTCGCTGATAGTGGCGCGCCGGTGCCGGAGAGGAAGGGGG
>NZ_RZRT01000253.1:0-448 GCF_003998295.1 Mesorhizobium sp. M7A.F.Ca.US.011.01.1.1 | reverse complement strand
CCGCGTCGAGGGGGCGCTTTGGATCATGCAAACTACGGGCGCGCCGCTTCTCGCTGGCGCGTCGGTCGCCTTCGATTGCCGCATCGCGCAAACCCACGACGGTTATAGCCACACCATCGTCGTCGGCGTCATCCACGACATCCTTTTGCCCAACGAGAACGCCGACCGCTGTCTGCTCTGGCACCGCAAGGGCTTTGTTAGCGTCGCTGACCAGATGCAGACCGAGAAAGCATGATGGAGGCCGAAATGCACTTCTCGAAGATCGAAGATGCCATCACCGCCATCGCCGAGGGACAGATGGTAATCGTCGTCGACGACGAGGACCGCGAGAACGAAGGCGACTTCGTCATGGCATCTGCAAAGGTTTCGCCGGAAGCCATAGCGTTCATGATGAGATGGGGTAGGGGTCTGATCTGCACCTCGATCACCGCCAAGCGCGCCCGCGAAC
>NZ_RZRT01000252.1:0-448 GCF_003998295.1 Mesorhizobium sp. M7A.F.Ca.US.011.01.1.1 | reverse complement strand
CATCGAAACCATGGCGCTGCTGCCCGACCATCCACCGGTCTGGTTCAGTTGGCGCGGCATCCGTCGCCGCGTCACGCGCGCCGATGGTCCTGAGCGCGTGTTCGGCGAATGGTGGCAGCGCGATGCCGAACTGATCGCCGTGCGCGACTATTTTCAGGTGGAGGACGAGTCCGGAGACCGCTTCTGGATTTACCGCGCCGGCGATGGCGCGGATCCCGAGACCGGCTCGCACAAATGGTTCCTGCATGGGCTCTTCGCATGAGCGGACCGTCCTATGCCGAATTGCAGGTCACCAGCCACTTCTCGTTCCTTCGGGGAGCAAGCTCATGCGACGACCTGTTCGCGCAGGCGGCCGCGCTCGGCATCGAGGCCCTGGCGGTCGTCGACCGCAATTCGCTCGCCGGCATCGTGCGGGCCCATCAGGCTGCCAAGGACACCGGCGTTCGGC
>NZ_RZRT01000251.1:0-450 GCF_003998295.1 Mesorhizobium sp. M7A.F.Ca.US.011.01.1.1 | reverse complement strand
GGCGAGTTTCCCTACGAAAATCGCAACGAGGATGGCTACGAGTGGACGGCTCCGGTCGGTTCGTTCCCGGCCAACGGTTACGGGCTCCACGATATGGCGGGAAATGTCTGGCAGTGGACTACGGACTGGTATCAGGAGCACTCGCGGATCGACAGCCCGTGCTGTACGATCGACAATCCGCGGGGTGGCCAGCGCGAAGCCAGCTTTGACCCCCACACCCCTGAGATCACGATCCCACGCAAGGTAACCAAGGGCGGCTCTTTTCTATGTGCACCCAATTACTGTCGGCGGTATCGGCCTGCAGCGCGCATGTCGCAGCCGGTTGATACTTCGACCTGCCATCTCGGCTTGCGCTGCATCGTTCGTTCACGCTCGGGGGAGTGATGGAACAGGCATTTGCCGTCGTTACCGGGTATGCCGTCCTGCTTATCGATGCAATCGCCCTCATTG
>NZ_RZRT01000250.1:0-451 GCF_003998295.1 Mesorhizobium sp. M7A.F.Ca.US.011.01.1.1 | reverse complement strand
ACAGGTAGTAGGTCGGGCCATTGCCAAGGGAATGCCCTCGATCATTCCCCGCGGTCTGGATTGTTGCCGCAACCACCTTACCGTCGATTTCGATTTGGACCTGACGTGACCCGTCTCCATGATGCCCGCCGAGGCCGCTATTTTTGAAAACGACGGGCAACGAGAGCCTATCGGCCGCGATGCGGCAGATGTTCCGTTCTTGACCTAAGCCCGGCCGATCGGATTCGGAGCTGCCAACTGCTTGCCAGCCAGACGGACAATCCTCATACTTCTCAAATCTCGCCGCGCTGGAGTGGGCTTGCGGACAGGTCGGCCAATTAAAACCCGGGGCTTCCATCGCCGCAATCAACTTGTAAATTGGCGGGTGGCACGAGGGGGTGCCTTGCCAGTCGCCGGAAAGACATAGGAGGACCTGACAGCCCCATTCCGACGCTTTTGATTGGGATGGAAG
>NZ_RZRT01000249.1:0-454 GCF_003998295.1 Mesorhizobium sp. M7A.F.Ca.US.011.01.1.1 | reverse complement strand
CCTGCATCTCGGCGCGAAAAACATTCCGCGCGAGCGGAGGCGGGCGCGCAATCGCGGCGACCGGTTGCTGGCCTGCCTCGATGGAATCCACGACGCAGCGCTGGCTGGCCTGAAGGAACACGATCGGCTGGTGCTAGCCAAAAGCCAGCTGGAGCGGCGAGTCAAACAACGGCGCGCCAGCTCGAAACTGCCCGACCTGGTCGAACTCGTGCTGTCGCGGCCACTCGTTTCGGCGGGCATGATCCAGGAGCGGCTAAAAGTGACAAAACAAGGGGCGCTCAACCTGATCGGCGAGCTTGGCCTGCGCGAGATGACGGGGAGGGGAAGGTTTCGCGCCTGGGGAGTGATCTGAAACGAGCATCGAGAGCTTGCCACCTTATCGTGGGCTGTGACAAGAGACTAAGCTACTGATAATGCAAGATTATCGTTCGTTTCTATGAGGCGACAGGTGGGG
>NZ_RZRT01000248.1:0-412 GCF_003998295.1 Mesorhizobium sp. M7A.F.Ca.US.011.01.1.1 | reverse complement strand
TTTCCCGGCAACACGCGCTCGGGCGAATAGGCGACCAGGACATCGGCCTCTTCGCCATGCACGAGAGGAAATTTGAGATCGGGCCGCAACTCGGCAAGCAGTGCCGTCATGATGCGCGTCGTGCCGACCGGCGATGTCGATTCCAGAACCACGAGGTCTCCCCGCTTCAGCACGGATGCGACGCTTCGTGCCGCCGCGAGCACATAGCTCACATCCGGCTTGTGGTCCTCGGTCATCGGGGTCGGCACGGCGATGATAAAGGCGTCCGCCGGCTGCGGCGTGCTAAAAGCCCTGAGCTTGCCGTTGGCCACAACCTTCTGGATCAAACCATCAAGGACCGGCTCGACGATGTGGATTTCGCCGCGATTGACCTTCTCGACCACGGCCTCGTTGACGTCGACGCCACTGACGT
>NZ_RZRT01000247.1:0-398 GCF_003998295.1 Mesorhizobium sp. M7A.F.Ca.US.011.01.1.1 | reverse complement strand
TGGCAAAACCCTTCACCGGCCCCGTGCCGATCCAGAACAGCACCACGGTCGCGATCAGCGCTGTGACGTTGGAATCGACGATGGTCGCCAGAGCCTTGGTGAAACCGGTGTCGATCGCCTGGATGACCGAGCGGCCGGCTCTTCGCTCCTCGCGGATGCGCTCGTAGATGAGAACGTTGGAATCGACCGCCATGCCGATGGTCAGCACGATACCGGCAATGCCCGGCAAGGTCAGCGTCGCGCCCAGAAGCGACAGCAGCCCGATGATCATCGCCACATGCACCGCCAGCGCAAGGTTGGCGAGGAAGCCGAGGAAGCCGTAGGCGACGAACATGAAGGCGACGACGAGAATCGACCCGACCACGCCGGCGACCTTGCCGGCGTGAATGGAATCTTCG
>NZ_RZRT01000024.1:0-86702 GCF_003998295.1 Mesorhizobium sp. M7A.F.Ca.US.011.01.1.1 | reverse complement strand
GTGTTGTCATTGGCGAACGTCCTCATGACCTGGCGTCCTTGCCTTTCTTGACGCAGAGCCGCCAGCCTTCGCCCTGTCCCGGCACCAAGCCCTGAGATCCGACTTGGGCATGCCACATTGATCCGTCATAGGTGGTCAGATCACCGCGCTTGTAGGCGTCGCTTGATTTCCAGACGCCGCGATATTCAAGCTGAGGGCGGCTCTCGATCTCGGCGAGGCGCGTCTCCAAGGACATGCATCGACGCGACAGCCATAGAAAGCTCGCCTTCTGCGCTCCGATCATCGCGGCCAGGAAGTCCAGCCCGACCTTCACGTCGGGATGGAGGCCATCTTGCCTAAAGCCGTCCTGAATCTTCGCGACCCAATAATCAACGGAGCGGTCGTACTCCTTGAAAAACACGTCATCCTTATCGGCGTGGCTGCCCCTTATGATGTCGGGGTATTCTGGGGGCCCGCGTTTGAGAACCTTTTCGTTGATATCCCAAGCCCGCCGCTGGACAGGCGCCGCTGCAACCACCGCCTTTTGCTTGGGCTCCGCCAAGTCACCGAGTTCGACATTGAAGCGATCGTCGTGCAGCTTTTTGAGGTGGCTGCGGAGCGCAACGATCTGCTGACCGAGGCGCTGCTGTAGGTTGTGGTCCATCTCGGCCAGATGCTTCTTGGCATCGGCATCCAGCGCAGCCTCTTTCTCGGCGATCTGCCTTTCGAGGCGTTCAATCTCGACGTCGATCTTTCTCAAGTCGGCTTGGCGCTGGTCGACAATGACGGGTCGCTTGGTCATTTCGAACGCTTCCATCCGGCGAGTTCGCGCTCATGGCGATAGCGCTCCATGCTCCGGCGACGCTTGCGCTCGGCTTCCGTCTCGTTGAGGCTGACCGAGACTTCCTTCTTCGGCGGTAGAGTGCCTTTGAGCGCCACTTGCCGGACCCGTTTGTTTGTCATCATTTGGCTTCCTCGATTTCATGAACGATGCCGCGCTGCTGGCACCAAGCCAATGTCGACGGCAATTCCGTTGCGGCTTCGGCTGCAAGAATCGCAGGATCGGCGCCCGATCGTTGAGCGATCACGGTCAGGATGTCGGTATCAACCTTGCGCATGAAATCAGCCTGACGCTGCAGTTCTTCGGCTGTGTACCGCCTTCCATCGTCCACCAGGACCATCGACGATGGGTGGAGCAAGATTTCGCAGCCTGGAGCGGCTAGCCTGATATCGGCGGCCATGGCGACGAGAACCGCACCGCTGGCGCACTGCTTAAGTATCGCAACCTTTTTGTCGGCCGGGTGTCGTTCGATCACAACGAACAAGTCGACGGAGGGCAAACATTCTCCGCCTCGGCTGTCGATACGTATGTCGATCGATTTGGCGAAGGGTGCTGCGTCGAGCTTGGCTTTGACGCGTTCGAAGGTCTCACGGGTGATGTCGCCATAAATGTCGATGTCGATGTGGTCAGGTCCGGCAGAACCATTCGCGCGGGCTCTGGAAGCTTCTTCCCGCATCTCAGCCAATTCGACCGATGAGGTTCCGAACCAACCAGGCTGATCGCCAGGATCTGCGAGCATTTTGATAAACATATGGGATCAGTTCCGATCGGCGTGCTGTAGCGCCGCGCGGACGAGGCGAAGGCGTTCGATCGCAGGGGCGCAGACACCCGGAAGACGGCTGATCTTGGCGAGGTCCAGGCTACCGGCTCGGGCGCGGAATGCCGCACCGTAGCCGAGCAGCCTTTCCAGATTCTCGATCGACTCTTCGATGGCCTCGCGAAGCTGCGCGATCGGTTCGGCCAGTGCAGGCGCGATGCTCGCCTCGTAGGCGCGGACCGCTTCGTCGCGTCGAGCTTTCGCTGCAGCCTCGGCTTCGAACAATGGCGCCAGCGCCTGGCCGAGTTCTTCGACTTCGGCATGGGTGATCGACGGAGGTTGCCCGAGAGGTTGGTTCTGGAGGCGCCGGCCTGCCTCGATATGGCGCTGCTGGCCTTCCTCACGCGCTGCGGTGGCGTTTCGGAGTGCAGCCTCGGCTTCGGCGATCGAGGGCGGCCTCTGAGGCACGACAAGCAATTTCTCGAAGTCTGTGGCAGGCGCAGATTTCAGGCGGGCAAGCATGCGGCGCTCCGTGGTTTCTGTCACAGTGAATCTACGCGCCGGCATCCGGCTTGACCCGTCATGCATGACTAAAATCTTTCCGCTTGATGGCGGCCATCAGCTCCCGTTCTCTGAGGACGGGCTCAGCAGATGAGCGAACGATTGAGACAAGCTCCTGGGTAACGATCAGAGCCAGCGCGCCCTCGCATATGTTTCGGCTGGCGAGCTTGGCGCTGTCGATGTCGGGGTACTTGGCCAGGATGGCAGCAGCCACGAGATCCGGATTGAGGCTGAGACCAAAAACCGATTCTTTGGCCTTCTCTCGCGAACGCCTGCGATCTTGTGCAGCACGCCATAGTGAACGCTGCCGGTTGGCTTCGTCGTCGGAAAGGATTGCGATTGAACGCGCGGCGGCCGTCATACGGCCCCCCAGTAGTTTGCACCGGAACGAAAGGCAGACTGGCGAATTCTACCCCGAACTTGAGCCCCGAAATCGCGTGGAGCGGACCCATTTACCGCGCTGCGAGGCTCGCGCTTCTGAGATTTCAGTTCATCAGACAGTTCGAGGTCATCGAGTTGGCAGCGCAGGAGGTCGAGGAGGCCCTGAGCAATCTGGTGGATGACAGCGGTCAAGGTGTCATGCAGCATCGAGGTGCCCTCCGATCTCATCGAGCAGTCGACGCGCCCGACCGAAGTTAGGATCGTTGTTGTTCAGCGTGGCACGCTCGCCAACAAGTCCGTCCAGCCAGTCGAGCCAGTAGCGCAGCCTTGAACTGTCGGCCCCGTTCTTCATCGAACGCTCGGCCATCGCCAGCATGGCGCCAACGCTGATCGTGCTCACCGCGTTCCTTGCCCCTTTTTCGAAGGGCGCCTGCGTCGATGACGCCGTTTCTACGGGATCTATTAAGATCGTTTCACGGGATCTATTATAGGTTTCACCTAATATATTTACCTCAGGAAGTGATTGATCCTGTTCACTATTCCCAAAATTGCCGCTACCTATCGGGGCAATTTCGGTAACGGCACCGCTACCTGTCGGCATGTCATGGGTAACGGTCTCGCTACCTATGGCGTCATCATTGGTAACGGGACCGCTACCTATCCCACCCTTGAGATAGGTCGCGTCGAACTCGGTATAGACGATCGAATAGACCCTGAGTCGGCGGTTTAAGGGGTGCTGTTTGGCAGTGATGTAGCCTCGGCCGGCGAGCACGCCAAGCGACCGCGACAATGCTTTGAGATGGCAACCGACAAGGGTTGCCAGGCGGGGATGGCTGGCATAGCAGCCGACACCATTGGCGCCAAAACGGTCGTGAGCGGCAAGCGCGATCAACACCCGAAAATCTTCGCGGTTGAGTGTCTTGTCGCCGATCGCACGCGTCGGCACAGGCGAGTAAGTTTGCTTGGGAGCGGCGGCCATTAAGAGCGGCCTCCCGGCTTCACCTTCAACGCGCGGCGGTGGACGAGCTTGTGATGCTTGCGGCACAGCCAATCCACATCGGCAGGCTTCCTATAGTTGGCGTGGTGCCCGTCCGTTTTCGGTTCGCCGCAGATCCGGCACGGCTCCCGCTTCACCAAGCCCCGGCGAATGGCGGCATCGAGGGCGGAATGGCACCAGACAGCCCATTGGTTGGCGGCCTTCCACCTTCCCTGCGGCGTGTCTGGTGCTTGCCGTTTAAGGGTAGGTTTGCTATGTTCCGAAGCGTCACATGCCGGGTAGGTTGATGACGTTTCGAAGCCGGTGAGCGTGGTTGCACACGCCGCCGGTTTTTCGTTTTGCTGATCCATTTAGCTCGCCCTCGCTTTGATGAGGTCGGCTTCACGGATGGCTTGGATTGCCTCCAGAGCGGTCAATCCGAACCGCTCTTTGATGTCGACAATTGCGGGGCGGGGGCGGCTTTGCTTCGGCGTAGTGGCGAGCCATAGAGCGGCCTCGCCAATCAACGCCGTGTTCTCGTGATCGATGCCGCTGGTCATTATGCGGCCTCGCCGTTGTTGGCGAGGGGGCGTGACGCTACCCAGGCTTCGATTTCGTCGTCAGCCCAGACGCGAGTGTTAGCGCCGAAATAACGGCCGGGAGGGAAGCCTTCGAATTTGACCCAGTCGAGCAGGGTCGGCCAGTTTTGGACGATGCCGCGCGATTGAAGGTCTTTGAAGCGGAGAAACGTAGTCATCTGGTGCCTCTTTGGTTGAGCGAGAGGCCACCCAGATACGTCGGTCTTAGCGGAAAATAAAAAGCTTTAAGTAGCGCTTTGAGGCGCAATTAATTGGAAGTCTTCGAAGCGAAAGCGGTCTTCGCCAGCGGCCCTTGAATCGCTCACGGTGGTGTAACTCTCCTCAACGGCTTCCCGCGTCACCGATTGCGCATATTTGTTTTTGCTGAGCAACTGCATTGCTTCCTTGATCAGGCTGTCTCTGGTCGGTCCGTCACTCTTGCTGTTGATAGATGGCCGGCCCTTTTTGGCCGGCTCTGGCAGCTCATCGAGCCCGGCAAGAAACAGGCAGCTTCTTACAGCCGACCATCGGAGATAGTGCGCATAGTCCTTTGTCATCCGGCTCTTAAGGCGGGCGTGAGGGCCTTTAACCCCTGGCATGGATTTTGTGTTGAAGTTGTCAATGATCAGGTTGAGAACCGCCACCGATGCCCATTCAGGCAGCGGAATTTTCCATTCGCCGCACATCCCGACAGCGCTGAAAAGGATCGGAAGCAAACCGGTTTCTTCCCAATGTTTTTTCCATCCATTGAGGTAGCCGTCATAGAACTCTTGGTGGTTCATTGTGCTGCCTTCCTGATCGGCACCACGTTGGCGCTAGGGTCGTTCTTGATGATGGTATCGAGGAGGGCGCCGAGACGCTCCAGAGCATCGCCCTTCTCGTCACGGTAGGCATGGCGATCATAGATCCCCTCAACGCCGGCAATCACGTGGCCCATGACACGCTCGGCGATGTCGGGTCGGACGCCAGCACGGGACATGAGAGAGCGCGCCGTGCGCCGAAGATCGTGGATCACCCACGGCGCTAGCTTCGCTTGCGCTTCCTTCACTCGCTTGTCGAAGTTGATTTTTGCCCGCGACATGCCGTTGAAATGGCCGTCGTCGCCGCGACCAGCGAAGACGTAGGGGTTTTTACCCATGCGGCTTTGACTGCGGATGATTTCGAGGGCGAGGGCCGAGAGCTTGAGGTCGCCGCCCGTTCCCTTCTCGCGGTCGTCGCTCGGCACGTGCCAGACTCCATCAACGGAAACGTCGTCCCATTTGATCGTCATCAGCTTTTCGCGGCGTTGAGCGGTCGCGAGGGCAAACCGCATCATCGCGCCAAAAGGGCCTTCCGAATGTTTCCAGATGACGCGGATTTCATCGTCGGTAAGGATGCGCTCGCGAGCCCTATCCTTCGGAACCGTGCGGCGCATTCCCCGGACGATCGGCGAGACATAATCATCGTTGCGAGCGGCAAACCAGTTGCAGACACCGCGAACGATCGCCAGCACCGAATCCGCCTGCCGGGCGCCGTTCTCGTCCTCGATCTTGTCGAGCAGGGCGGCAACGTCGCCGCGCCGGATCGAGACGAATTCCCGCTTGCCCCACTGCGGGATGACATACACGTCAAGGCAGCGGCGGATTTCATATTCTGAGAGCAAACCCTTGGCGACAACGTGGCGTTTGAGATAGCCGTCTGAAACGTCATTGAAGGTCACCGGAGCGGCCTTTTGTTCGACGGGTGGCAAACCCTGGCGGATGCGCTCAATGGCGTCCCTTGCCAGCGTGCGCGCCTTCTCAATGCCCATCTTGTCGGCGGCGCCGATGGTTGCCCAGACCTGCTTGCTGTTCGGGTCGCGCGCCACGGCAACGAACGACTTCGCCCCGGACGGCATGACGCGGACGTAATGCCCGCGCAACTCGGGATCGGGGGAGGTATACCGCGCCGCCTTTGGCTTCAGCGCCTCAACGCCGGTATCGGAAAACTTGCGCCTGCGGGTCATAGGACTTCCTTCCGGCTAACGGCTGGCTAACAATCGGTGCCGATAAGGACAACTAAAGTCAGCTAAGCTGGAATGAAGTAATATGCCTTTTCAGTATGTTATGCAACGGTCGCGTTAGCCCTGCTTAGCGCACCTTAGAGGTGAGGGCCTGACTTTTAATCAGTAGGTCATGGGTTCGAATCCCATCGCGCTCACCAAATCCACGCGATAAACTGTCACCCATCTCTCGGGAAGGGCACACCACAACCGGTGGGGAAGCCGTCAACGCTTCCAGAAAGCGCGGTGCGGTGCGAGCATCTCGTCGGCGATTTCGGGGAAGGGGCCAAAGACCTCGATCTTTTTCTGGCCGGAGTCGAGGACGGTGCGCGAAGAGAGGCTCATCGTCGGATTCTCTGCGTGATCCCCGGTGAGCGCCAGCAGCTCGGTCTCCTCGAAGCCGTAGACCAGCCGGCCGATATTCGCCCAGTAGAGCGTTCCGGTGCACATCGCGCAGGGCTCACCGGTTGAGACCAGCGTGCATTGCCATAAGAACTCCGGCTCGTAGGCTGCCGCGGCGCGCCGGGCGAGCTCCGTCTCGGCGTGGCGCACCGTGTCGAGATTGCCCTGCCGCATCAGCACGCGGTCGTCCGGTCCGACCAGAACGCAACCGAACGGATGATGCCCATGCGTCGCCGCCTCGCGCGCGACCGCGTCGGCGGAGCGAAGGTGGGCGAGCATCTGATCGCGTGTCATGGCGAAATCCTGCGACGCCGGCATCCAACCGATAGCGGCTCTTTGGACGAAGATTGCTGCCAACGAAAGCGAGTGGCAAGAGCAAACCGCCGCTTGAGGCCTTTGCGTCGGGATGTCAGATCTTTGCCTATAATCGCCGACCGGCGTCGAACAGATGAGCGCAGGCGCGGCAAAGCGGAAAGCCAGATGAAAGGCCATCCTCGCCGAGCTTCTCGAAGCAGTTTGGCGGCGCGAGATGCGAACAGCCTCAGACGGAAGGCTCCCCGAACACCAGCGATACATGGCCTCCGGCGTGGCGTTCGAGCCGGCCGGCGAGGTCGAGTTCCAGCAGCACCATGAAGACCTGGGCCGGGTGCAGGCCGGTGTGGCGGATGATCTCGTCGACCGCCACTGGCGTCGGGCCGAGCGCCTCGATGACGCGGGCGCGGTCGCTTTCGCCGGGCGGTGGTGTGGCCGAGAAATCGGGCGGCTCTTCGAACGGCGGCACGTCGGGCGCTCGCATGCCGGTCAGCGGGGCGATTGCCCTGGAAATATCCGATGCCTCGGTGACCAGGGTGGCGCCATCCTTGAGCAGGCCGTTGGTACCGGCGGCGCGAGGATCGAGCGGCGAGCCCGGCACGGCGAAGACCAGCCGGCCCATTTCTCCCGCAAGCCGGGCGCTGATCAGTGAGCCGGAGCGTTGCGCTGCCTCGACCACCACCAGCCCAAGGACCGCACCCGCAACAAGGCGGTTGCGGCGCGGAAAATCCTGGGCGCGCGGCTGCCAGCCGAACGGCATCTCTGAAATGATGGCGCCACGCTCGGCGATTTCCTCGCACAGGCCGGCATTTTCAGGCGGGTAAGGCAGGTCGAGGCCGCCGGCCAGCACGCCGATCGTGCCGGTCGCCAGGCTGCCCTGATGCGCCGCGGTGTCGATGCCGCGCGCCAGGCCGGAGACGATTGCGTAGCCGTCGCGGCCGAGGTCGGCCGCCAGCATGCGTGCCATCTTGATGCCGGCCAGCGACGCGTTGCGTGCCCCGACGATGGCGACACCCGGCAGCCGGAAAACAGCTGCGTTGCCCTTTACCGCCAGCAGGGGCGGCGGATGGTCCATGTTGCGCAACAGGGGTGGGTAGTCTGTCTCACCGATCCCGACAAAGCGGGCGCCGGCCTTTCCGGCTAGTTCCAGTTCCGCCTCGGCTTCGGCAACGGAAGGGATGCGAGCGATCCGGATGGCGCCGCCCGAAATCATCAGTTCCGGCAATATCTCCAGCGCCACCTCGGCCGAACCGAAACGGTTGATGAGGTCGCGAAAGGATGCGGGGCCGACATTCTGGGTGCGGATCAGCCGCAGCCAGCTCAGCCGCTGCCGGTCGCTGAGCCGCGGCCCGGCGGTCGGCCCACTCACCACGGTGGCGTGATCGCTCAACCCTTGGCTCCGATCTTTCCTTCGGTGCCGGTAAGCAGGCGCGAAATGTTTTCCCGGTGCTTGATGAAAACGATGATGCTCATCAGCACGAACAAGGCCGCATTCTGTGGTGTGCTCAGCCCATAGAGGGCGATCGGCACGATGACCGCCGCTGTCAGCGCCGCAAGCGAGGAATACCGGAAGAGGAATGCCATCACCAGCCAGGCGACGGCGAAGATCAGCGCCACCTGCCAGGCAAGGCCGATCAGCACACCGAGATAGGTGGCGACGCCCTTGCCGCCCTTGAAACCGAGCCAGACCGGGAAGAGATGACCGAGAAAGGCGCCGAGACCGGCCCAGATCGCCAAGTCAGGCGCGAAATGGCCTGCTATCAGCACGGCGGCCGTGCCCTTCAGCGCGTCGAGTAGCAGCGTCGCGGCGGCAAGGCCCTTGTTGCCGGTGCGCAGAACGTTGGTGGCGCCGATATTGCCGGAGCCGATCTTGCGCACATCGCCAAGGCCAGCCGCGCGGGTGAGCAGGAGCCCGAACGGAATCGAGCCAAGCAAATAGCCGAACACGAGCGCTGGGATGAGGCTGTAAATCATTGTTTCCCCCGCATTTCCCCAGTTCGGCCGGATCAGGCGCGGTGCGCCGTGGCCGGTTCAGGCGGAAAACACTGTGCGGCCCGCAATCAGCGTTTGCAAGACCTTGCCTTGCAGTCGCGCGCCTTCGAAACAGGTGTTTTTCGACCGCGAACGAATGCCGCTTTCGCTGACGATCCAGGGTTCGTCGAGGTCGACAAGCGCAAGATCGGCGACAGCGCCCGGCTTCAGCGTGCCGCCGGGCAGGCCGAACAGTTTTGCGGGAGCGGTGGACAGGGTTTCGATCAGCCGGAGCAACGGCACATCGCCATTGTGGTAGAGCCGCAGTGCGGCGCCCAGCAGCGTCTCCAACCCTATGGCGCCGGCCGCCGCATCGGCGAAGGGCAGGCGCTTGGTGTCGACATCCTGCGGATCATGCGAGGAGACGATGATGTCGATCGTGCCGTCCCTGACCGCCTCGATCATCGCCAGCCGGTCTTCCTCGGCGCGCAAAGGCGGCGTCAGGCGGAAGAAGGTGCGGTATTCGCCGACATCGTTTTCATTCAGCGACAGATTGTGGATCGCCACGCCTGACGTCACCGTCGCGCCGTCGGCTTTCGCACGCGTTATGGCGTTTGCCGCCATCGCCGTCGAGATCTTTGCTGCATGGTACGAACCACGCGTCAGCCGGGCCAAGGCCAGATCGCGCTCCAGCGGGATGGATTCGGCTTCGCGCGGAACGCCGGAGAGGCCGAGCCAGCTGGCGTAGAGGCCTTCATTCATCACGCCGGATGAACCGAGGTCCGCATCCTGCGTCTCATGCACGATGGTGGCGCCGAAGTCGCGCGCATAGGTCAGCGCGCGGCGCATCACCAGCGCGCTCGATATGGTGTGACGGCCATCGGTGAAGGCGACGGCGCCGGCTTCGCGCAGCAGGCCGAACTCGGTCATTTCGCGCCCGTCGAGGCCCTTGGTGATCGCCGCAGCCGGAAAGACGTTGACGATGGCCGTGTCCTTGGCGGTGCGCAGCACGAATTCGACCAGCGCCACATTGTCGATCACCGGATCGGTGTCGGGCATCATGACGATGGAGGTGACGCCGCCGGCCGCCGCCGCGACACTTGCCGACGCGATAGTCTCGCGATGCTCGCCGCCCGGTTCGCCGATGAAGACGCGGCCGTCGATCAGGCCTGGAATGATCGCCTTGCCAGCGCAGTCGATAACGGTGGCGCCCTCGGGCGCGCCCTGGTTCAGCGCTGCTTTGCCGGCGGCTACGATCTTGCGGCCATCGACGATGACGGCGCCGACTTCATCGATGCCGCGCGAGGGGTCGACGATGCGAGCGCGCTCAAAGACCGTTATGCTCATGCCCCACGGCCCTCGTGGTTGCGGCGCGGATCGAGCAGCGCTTCCATGACGGCCATGCGCACAGCAACGCCCATTTCAACTTGTTCCTGGATGACGCTTTGCGGACCGTCGGCGATTTCCGAGGCGATCTCGACGCCGCGGTTCATCGGCCCGGGGTGCATCACCAGCGCGTCGTCCTTGGCCGCCTTCAGTTTCTCCGCATCGAGGCCGAAATAGCGGAAATATTCGCGCACCGAAGGCACGAAGGCGCCTTCCATGCGCTCGCGCTGCAGGCGCAGCATCATCACCACATCGGCGTCCTTGAGGCCCTCGGCCATCGAGCGGGTGACGATGACGCCCATTTTCTCGATGCCGGTGGGCAGCAGCGTCGACGGTGCGACGACGCGCACCTGCGCGCCGAGCGCGTTGAGCAGCATGATGTTGGAACGCGCCACGCGCGAATGCAGGATGTCGCCGCAGATTGCCACGATGAGCTTCGACAGCGGACCCTTGGCGCGACGGATGGTCAGCGCGTCGAGCAGCGCCTGTGTCGGGTGTTCATGCGCGCCGTCGCCGGCATTGACCACCGAGCAACCGACCTTCTGCGCCAGAAGCGCGGCGGCACCGGCCGATTGGTGGCGGATGATCAGGATGTCGGGCCGCATGGCGTTCAGCGTCATCGCCGTGTCGATGAGCGTTTCGCCCTTCTTCACCGAAGAGCTTGCCACCGACATGTTCATCACATCGGCGCCAAGCCGCTTTCCGGCCAACTCGAACGACGACTGCGTGCGCGTCGAGGCTTCATAGAAGAGGTTGATCTGTGTGCGGCCGCGCAGCGTCGAGGTTTTCTTCTCGGACTGCCGCGAGATCGCGACCGCCCGGTCCGCCCTGTCGAGCAACAGCTCGATATCGGCGGGGGAAAGGTCGCGGATGCCCAGAAGATGGCGATGAGGATAGGGGGACGAAGCGTCGGTCATCTCAAGGCGCTGCTATAGGGTGGAGACTTTGCGGCTGCAAGCGCCAGCTTTGCATTGCAGCCGTTCTCCTCAATTTTTTCGTGTAGATGGCCGATTGTATCGGCCGGTATTTTCATCGCGCGCGCTGCATGGCTTGGCTATATCTAGCCGACAGCCTCGGATTCGTGGCTTTCTGACGATAGAAGGATTGGGCGTGACCGACGACGTGACGAACCAGCCGCCGCCGCTGACGGGCGGCAACGCCTGGCGGGGCGATCCGTTGCTGATCCAGCTAGCGGAGCGTTTTTCCGATCCGGTGCGCAAGGATCTCGACGGTCTCGGCCGCTTTGTGCTGACGCAGGAGGCGCAGGAATTGGCGCGCCTCGCCAATGTCGAGACGCCGAAGCTCAGGACGCATGATCGCCAGGGACGGCGCATCGACGTGGTCGAGTTCCATCCCGCCTATCACGCCTTGATGCGCCGCTCTGTGGCCAACGGGCTGCATTCCTCGGTGTGGGAAAACGGCGACACCGAGATCGGCCGCCGCCATCAGGTCCGCGCCGCCCGGTTTTATCTGACGGCTGAGCTCGAGACCGGGCATCTGTGCCCCATCACCATGACCAACGCTTCGCTGGCGGCCTTGATGGCCAGCCCGAAACTGTTTCGCGAATGGGCGCCGCGCGTGACGACGCGCAAATACGACCAGAGCCAGAAGCCGCCGGTCGAGAAGACCGGGCTGACGCTCGGCATGGGCATGACCGAGAAACAGGGCGGCACCGATGTGCGCGCCAATGTGACGAGGGCGGAACGCGCCGGCAGCGGTTTTTATCGTCTGAACGGGCACAAATGGTTCATGTCGGCGCCGATGTCGGATGCCTTCCTGGTGCTGGCGCAGGCGCCTGAGGGGCTATCGTGCTTCCTCGTGCCGCGCGTTCTCGGTGACGGTTCGGGCAACGGCTTCCGCTTCCAGCGGCTGAAGGACAAGCTCGGCAACCGTTCCAACGCATCCTCCGAAGTCGAATTCGTCAATGCCATCGGCGAGATGGTCGGCGAACCCGGTACCGGAGTGAAGACCATCATGGACATGGTCACCCTGACCCGGCTCGATTGTGCCATCGCCTCGTCGGCGATCATGCGCGCTGGCCTGGCAGAGGCCGTTCACCATGCCCGCCACCGCCAGGTGTTCGGTTCGACCCTGATCGAGCAGCCGTTGATGCAGCGCGTTCTGGCCGACATGGCGCTCGATGTCGCCGCCGCCACCGCGCTGTCGTTCCGGTTGGCGCGCTCCTTCGACGAGGCGGCCAGCGATCGCGGCGAGGCGGCGTTTGCCCGCGCCATGACGCCGGTCGTCAAATACTGGGTCTGCAAGATCGCACCGCCTTTGCTCTATGAGGCTATGGAGTGCCTCGGCGGCAATGGCTATGTCGAGGAGGCGCCACTCGCCCGCTACTATCGCGAGGCCCCGGTCAACGCGATCTGGGAAGGCTCGGGCAATGTCATGGCGCTTGATGTGCTGCGCGTGCTCGGCCGTGCGCCCGGCCTGTTCGAGGATGTGCTGGCGGGCATCGACCGTGATCTCGGCGCCGGCGGACGCGGCACGATCGGCGTGCTGAAGGCGGCGATGCAGGTTGCTTCAACCGACGAAGGTTCTGCCCGGCTGCTGACCGAGCAGCTGGCGCTGTCGGCTGCGGCGGCGGAATTGCGCCGTCTGGGGGCAGGGCGGATCGCCGACGCTTTCGTCGAGACGCGTTTGGCCGGCCAATGGCGCAACACCTATGGCATGATCGATTCGCGCCACGATGCACGCATGATCATCGACACGCTCTATCCGCCTGTGAACTGAGCCGCGAGCATCGCAAAAACCGGCGCCATCCACAGTTTTGACGCGTTGGCGGGCATCTTCACGCGTATGGCTAATCGCCGTTAACCTTAACAAATGGTTTCCGTTGCGATGGCGGACGGCAAGGCCCACTGTCCCAGTACAAGCAGGGAATGGTTCAGATTGGCCGTCTCTTGCTCTGCGAAGCAGGAACGCCGATGCGACAGGTACTGACCTCTTTTCTGGCCTTGCACTGGGCGATTGTTTTCGCCCTGCTTGCGCTCATCTGCATCGACGGAAACCGGGGTCTGGCGGCGGCGCTCGGCGTGCTGGGTGCCACAATCGAGGGTACCCGCTTCGTCGACCTCGACAATTTCGTCGTCGTGGCGCCGCTCGCCACCGCATTGCTTGTCGTCGCGGTTCTGTTTTTCTGGACCTTTGTCGAAGCCCTGGTCAACGACGCGACCAGCGCGGGCGCCGACAGCGTCGCCCGCATCGCCTTCATCTGCGCGTCCGGCGTGTTGTCGCTGATCGTCGTCGGTGGCGCCGCGCAAGGCATCAACGGGCTGTTCATGGCTGTCGCCGTGCAACTGGCGGCACTTCTGGCGTCCTATGTCGCCATGCTTGCCGAGCGGCGGTCCGTGGTTGCGGCAGTGGCTTCCGGCGAAAGCGATATCCATGCCGTCGCGCATGGCATGGCAAAAGCCGCGGCCCACAATTCGCTGCTTTCACTCATATCAGGCCGAACGGTCTCCAAGACCGGCTCCAATCCCAGGGGAGGCCGCTGATGCGCTACATCTTCGGATTTTGGGCGGCGCCGATGGCGATTTTCTGGGGCTGGTTCTATCTGTCGGCCAATGACATCAATTTCGGCTACACGATGCTCACCCGACAGATGCACGACTTCTTTTTCCAACTCTATGGCCAGATGCTCGGCATCGATCCGGCGATCATTCCCGGCATGGTGGCGAAGACGTGCGTCTTCGATGGATTTCTGCTGATGGCGCTTTGGGCCTTCCGCCGTCGCCGCGAAATCGCCGTCTGGGTCAAACAGCGCTGGGCGGGTCCGGTTCCGTTCGAGCGGATGCGTGGAGCGACTGAAGCCGGTCCAAAACTCCCTGCAGAATAAACGCGGCTGCCGCCGAATCGATCTTGCCGGCGCGCTTGCGGCGCGAGAAATCCATTTCGATCAGCGTCCTTTCGGCCGCGACCGTCGATAGCCTTTCATCCCAGAGCACGAAGGGAAGGTCGCTCATCTGTGCCATGTTGCGGACGAAGGCGCGCGATTTCTGCGCACGCGGACCTTCCGAACCGTCCATGTTGATCGGCAGCCCAATCACCACCGCGCCGGCATTCTCCTTGTGCAGCAAGGCGAGCAGCGCCGCCGCATCGAGCGAGAATTTCCTTCGCATGATCACCGGGCGCGGATGGGCGAAGGAAAACCTCTGGTCCGAGACCGCGACGCCGATCGTCTTGTCGCCGAGGTCAAGCCCCGCCAGCGTCTTGCCGCCGGTCAACCGCGCCGGCAATTCTTCGATCGTGATAATGCCCACCGGCCGTCCTTTGCCTTTCACCACCAGGTGTTTTGTCAAACGCGTGGCGGACAAGTACCCTTTGATCTCGGGGCCATCGGCGTTCTATCCTTTGGCAAGCCAAAAATCGAGGAATGCGTTCATGAAACTGACCTGGTACGGCCACTCGGCCTTTCGCATCGAGACCGCTAATGCCAAGATCCTTATCGATCCCTATCTGATCGGCAATCCGTCCTGGACCGGCGGCTGGGAAGGACCAGCCGAGGGGATCACGCATGTGCTGCTGACGCACGGCCACAGCGACCACATCAGCGGCGCGGTGGAAGTGCTCGGCAAAAGCGGCGCCCAACTGGTCGCCAATTTCGAGATCTGCATGTATCTGGTCGGCAAGGGTGTCAGCGACGAGAAGATCAACCCGGGCAATATCGGCGGCACCGTCGATTGCGGCAGCTTCACCACCACTTTTGTCCAGGCGCTGCACTCATCCTCGTTCCCGGGCGAGGGCGGCCAGAACACCTATCTCGGCAATCCGGGCGGCCTCGTGCTGCATTTCCCGGAAGACAAGACGCTCTATCACATGGGCGACACCGACATCTTCTCCGACATGGCGCTGATCAACGAGTTGCATGAACCCAAGGTCGGCCTGGTGCCGATCGGCGACCGCTTTACCATGGGCGGCGCTGTGGCTGCACTTGCCTGCCGGCGCTTCTTCAAATTCGATACCGTGGTTCCCTGTCACTTCGGCACGTTTCCGATGATCGACCCCACCGCCGACAAGTTCGAGGCCGGCATGGAAGGGTCCGGCGTGACGGTGGCATCGCCTGATATCGGTGAGACGATTACGATCTAGGCGTGGCGAAAGCGGAATAAGACCATGGCTTTGAGGAAATCTCTTTGTGTATCGATGTTGGTCGCGGCGTCGCCCGCGCTCGCTGCGGATGATTTCATCGAGGGCCTCTACCTGCAATCCGAGGAGCTTTGCAAACAGGCCAAAAAGGACACGCTGCAAACGCTGATCGACGCAGGCAACATCGTGCTTTCGGCGCACGGCCTGCAGAGCGTCGAATACAATTGCGAGTTTCTGCAGATCAGCAAGGCCACGGCTTCGCCGAGCTGGGCGGTGACGGCCATCTGCCAGGAACCGGGTTATGTCTTTCCCGACGTTCTCTCCGTGACGCAAATGAACGCCAAGCAGATCGATCTCGTGTCGGTTCGGCCCGTCGACGACGAAAGCGAAGCAAGCGGCAACAGCGGCAGCTACTATCTGTGCGAAGGCGTTGCTCCGCCATAGACGTATTCTGAGGGCCCACGGGCGGGCCGCCGGCACAGCCTGGTCTCTCGCACGATGCATGTTGCGCAGCGCGCGCGGCGCCGCTATAGCCCGAACTGGTTTTCCCCGAGGCAAAAACATGTCCGTAGATCTTCAGACAGTGAAGCGCGTGGCGCATCTCGCCCGCATCGCGGTGAGCGAAGAAGATGCCGAACGGATGACCGGCGAGCTGAACGCCATTCTGGGCTTCGTCGAGCAGCTGAACGAGGTCGATGTTTCCGGTGTCGAACCAATGACCTCGGTGACGCCGATGGACATGAAGAAGCGCAGCGATGTCGTCACCGACGGCGGCAAGGCGGCCGACATTGTCGCTAACGCGCCGGCGACCGAAGAGAATTTCTTCCTCGTGCCGAAGGTCGTGGAGTAAGTCGGCCGATGGCAATCGAGATCGCCATTGAGAAGCCGCTCCAGGACGACGTGCGCAGGCTGGTCACGGAACTCAACGAGACCTTGCTCGAACTGACGCCGCCGGAGCATTGCTACCATTTGACGGTCGAGCAGATGGCCGGTGAGGACACGACGGTTTTCATCGCCCGCGATAATGGCCTGGCCATTGGCTGCGGCGCGCTGAAGCGTCATGACGGCGCCATTGGCGAGGTCAAGCGCATGTATATCAGGCCGTCGCATCGCGGGCAGAAGATCGGCGCGAAAATCGTTGAGCGGGTCGAATCGCTGGCGCGCAACGAGGGGCTGAAGCGCCTGGTGCTGGAGACGGGCGATCGTCATCCCGCGGCGTGGACAGTCTACGAACGCGCCGGGTTTTCGCGCTGCGGCCCGGTGCTGGATTATCCCGATTCTGAGTGGTCGGTGTTTTACGAAAAGAGCCTTTGATGAGCGACCTGACCCAGCTGACGATTTCACAGGCCCGCGCCAAGCTGCGCGACAAGGAAATCACCGCGACCGAGATCACCGAGGCCTATCTCGGCGCTATCGAGCGCGCCAATCCGGCGCTCAATGCCTATGTCGCCGTGACCGGCGACAAGGCGCGCGACATGGCCAAGGCGTCCGACGCCAGGCTGGTCAAGGGCGAGGGCGGTGCGCTGGAAGGCATTCCGTTGGGGATCAAGGACCTGTTCGGCACCGAAGGCGTCCACACGCAGGCTTGCAGCCATGTGCTCGACGGGTTCAAGCCGCGCTACGAATCGACCGTTACGTCAAATCTGTGGGCCGACGGCGCCGTTATGCTCGGCAAACTCAACATGGACGAGTTCGCCATGGGCTCGTCCAACGAGACGTCCTACTATGGCCCGGTCATCAATCCGTGGCGGCGCTCGCGCCTCGATACTGCGGTGATGCCGACGACGCATCAGGGCGACGGCGGCTTCGTTTCGGCCGGCGGCACGAGGACCGTGCGCAGCCTGGACAATGCGCAGTTGGTGCCGGGTGGCTCTTCTGGCGGGTCGGCCACGGCAGTCTCCGCCTTCCTATGCGCCGGCGCGACCGCGACGGACACTGGCGGCTCGATCCGCCAGCCGGCCGCCTTCACCGGGACGGTCGGCATCAAGCCGACCTATGGCCGCTGCTCACGCTGGGGTATCGTCGCGTTCGCCTCGTCGCTCGACCAGGCCGGCCCGATCGCGCGCGACGTACGCGATGCCGCGATCCTGTTGAAATCGATGGCCTCCGTCGATCCGAAGGACACGACGTCGGTCGACCGGCCGGTGCCGGATTATGAGGCGGTGATCGGCAAGCCGATCAAGGGCATGAAGGTCGGCATTCCCAGGGAATACCGCGTCGACGGCATGCCCGAAGAGATCGAAGCGCTGTGGCAGAAGGGCATTGCCTGGCTGAAAGACGCCGGCGCCGAGATCGTCGACATTTCCCTGCCGCATACAAAATACGCGCTGCCCGCCTATTACATCGTGGCGCCGGCCGAGGCTTCGTCCAACCTCGCCCGCTATGATGGCGTCCGCTACGGCTTGCGCGTGCCGGGCAAGGACATCGTCGACATGTATGAGAAGACCCGCGCCGCGGGTTTCGGCCGCGAGGTCAAGCGCCGCATCATGATCGGCACCTATGTGCTGTCGGCCGGCTATTACGACGCCTACTATCTGCAGGCGCAGAAGGTGCGCAATCTGATCAAGCGGGATTTCGAGACTGTCTTCGCCGCCGGCGTCGATGTCATCCTGACCCCGGCAACGCCGTCCGCCGCCTTCGGCATCGCCGACGAGGACATGGCTGCCGATCCGGTCAAGATGTACCTGAACGACATCTTCACCGTCACTGTGAACATGGCCGGCCTGCCGGGCATCGCTGTGCCCGCCGGGCTCGACGCCAAGGGCCTGCCGCTCGGCCTGCAGCTGATCGGCCGGCCGTTCGATGAGGAAACCCTGTTCCAGACCGCTGCCGTCATCGAGCAGGCCGCAGGCACGTTCCAGCCGGAGAAGTGGTGGTAGGGACGTCGCTCGTCTAGCGCGTGCCCTGAAAGTCGGAATCGATTTTCGAAAGGATCCTGCGCGAAATCAAAGTGTTAGCGTCCTTTGAGCGCCCACGCCCGCGCGGCGCTGCAATGGGGTGAGCGATGTTCTTCTACCTGTCCAAGATTTTCTGGTTCTTCATCCAGCCGCTGAACCTGGCGATCTTCCTGCTGCTGGCGGGATTGCTCGCGGCCATGATCGGGCGCCGGCGGCTGGCGGCTACCGGCAGCGTGCTGGCATTTCTGGTCCTTGCGCTGTCAGCGTGGACGTCGCTCGGCGCCATGATGCTCAATCCGCTGGAAGAGCGCTTCGCGCGCCCGCCGCTGCCGGCAAAGGTCGACGGCATCGTCGTGCTCGGCGGCGGCTTCGAGGGCGCCATCAATCTGGCGCGCGGCGGCTATGAGTTGAACAGCAGCGGAGATCGGATGGTCGAGACCGCAGTTCTGGCCCGGCGCTTTCCTACCGCCAAGGTGGTCGTCTCCGGCGGCACCGGCGCGTTGTTTCTCGATGGCGAGGGCGATGCCGCAACCGCGCCGCGCCTGCTCACCGCGCTTGGCGTGGCCGCCGATCGTCTGATCCTGGAGAACAAGTCCCGCAACACCTATGAGAACGCGGTCTTCACCAAGGAGTTTGTAACGCCGAAGCCCGGCGAGACCTGGCTGCTCGTGACCTCGGCCTTCCATATGCCGCGCGCCAAGGCGCTGTTCGACAAGGCCGGCTTCGCCACCGTTCCCTGGCCGGTCGACTATCGCACCTCGGGCAAAGAAGGCATCGGGCTGTTCCGCGACAATCCAGCCGATTCGCTGCAGGCCACCACCATGGCCATCCGCGAATGGATCGGGCTTTTTGCCTATTGGCTGTCAGGTCGGATCGATCAACCTTTTCCAGGCGGCTGACCGATCACCGCCTGCCTGGCGGCCGAGAAGAACTGGCGCCGCACCAGCACGGCCAGCAGCAACAGCGTCGACAACACGAACACCATTGGGTCGACGAACCAGCCGAGATAACCGATCGAGAAGAACACGCCGCGCAGGCCGGAGTTGAAGTGCTTTCCGGCCAGCATGTTCATTTGCGCCGCACGCCACACCGCCGTTTCGGTGACCGGATTGCGTGAGGCTTCGCCATGCGGGATCGGCACGGCGCCGATCAGGATCGTGCAATAGTTGAACAGCCGGTACGCCCAGCCGAATTTGAAGAACGAAAACGCCAGGATCAGCACCAGCCCGAACACCTTTATCTGGAAGGCCGCGCGCGACGGCGCGCCACCTAGGGGCAGGTCGCTGAGCACTTCAAGAACCCGGTCGGATGCGCCGAGCAGGGCAAAACAGCCGCCGATGGCGATCAGCGAGCTGGAGGCGAAGAAGGCGGTGCCTTGCTGCAGACCGCTCATGATGGCGGTATCGACGATGCGGATCTCGCGCTCGGCCATGGTCCGCATCCAGGCTTGCCGCTGTGCATTCATCGCCGTCGTCAGCGACATGCGGCTGACCAGCTTGCCGTCGGAGGCGAACGTGTGCAGCAGCCACGCGACGAGGAAGAAGGCCAGCGCCGCGAGATCGGCTGTCGAAAGATCGAGGGAATCGCCCATGGCCTGAATTTAGCACATTCAGCGCGATCGCTTCGATGTCCGCCTACAGCGATAGGCACCAATGTCGCTGCCGGAGCAAACAAGGTCGGCGGATGCAGCGCCGCGATTTCCAAAAGAGCGGAAACATCGTGGGAATTCCTATATGTAGTCATCGACCTGACGCCAGGAGACAACGCCGCGTGTTCCTTTCGGTTTTCGACCTGTTCAAGATCGGCATAGGACCCTCGAGTTCGCACACGATGGGGCCGATGACCGCCGCTGCGCGGTTTCTCGACGAGGTCGCGGGAAATGACTGGCCGCGTCCGGCGGGCGTCAAGGTCGACCGGCTTGGCGCAAGTCTGCACGGGTCACTCGCCTACACCGGTATTGGCCACGGCAGTGATCGCGCCGTCATGCTCGGCCTTGCCGGCCTGACGCCGCAGACGGTCGATCCCGACCAGGCCGATGGCATTGCCAGCCGCATCGCCGCCGAAAAGCGCATTTCGCCGCCCGGCCATCCCGCCTATCGCTTCGATCCGGCCACCGATCTGGTGCTGGACCGCAAAACGCCGCTCACCGGTCACGCCAACGGCATGGCGTTCTACGCCTATGATTCCGGCGGCCGCCTGCTGCTCAAGCGCATCTATTATTCGATCGGCGGCGGCTTCGTGGTTTCCGAAGAAGAACTGCAGCGGATGAAAGCCAAGGGTTCGGTGACAACCGAAGGCAAGAAAGTGCCTTATCCGTTCAAGAATGCGGTCGAGATGCTGGCCATGGCCGGCAAAAGCGGCCTTTCCATCGCCGACATGAAACGCGTCAACGAGGAGACGCAGATGACGCGCGAGGAGCTCGACGCCGGCCTCGACGGAATCTGGAGCGCCATGAAGGGCTGCATCGACCGTGGCCTGTCGCAGGATGGCATCATGCCGGGTGGGCTGAAGGTGCGCCGCCGTGCCCGCATGCTGCACGATAAGCTGCAGGAGCAGTGGCAGCAGAACAAGCCCAATCCTTTGCTCGCCAATGACTGGCTGTCGATCTACGCCATGGCCGTGAACGAGGAAAATGCCGCGGGCGGCCGCGTCGTCACCGCGCCGACCAATGGCGCTGCCGGCACGCTGCCGGCGGTGCTGCGCTACTGGCTGCATTTCCATCCCGAGGCGGACCAGCCGAGCATTCGTGATTTCCTGCTAACGGCTGCCGCCGTTGGCGGCATCATCAAGACCAACGCATCGATCTCGGGCGCCGAGGTCGGCTGTCAGGGCGAGGTCGGGTCGGCATCGGCGATGGCGGCGGCCGGCCTGTGCGCCGTCATGGGCGGCACGCCCGAGCAGGTCGAGAATGCCGCCGAGATCGCGCTCGAACATCATCTCGGCATGACCTGCGATCCGGTCGGCGGGCTGGTGCAGGTGCCGTGCATCGAGCGCAATGCGCTGGGCGCGGTCAAGGCGGTGACCGCAGCGTCACTGGCCATCAAGGGCGACGGCATCCATTTCGTACCGCTCGATGCGGCGATCGAGACCATGCGCCAGACCGGCCTCGACATGAACGAGAAGTACAAGGAAACCAGCCTTGGCGGGCTTGCAGTCAACGTCGTGGAGTGCTGAAGGCTGGCCTAAACCGCCACTGTGGAGAAGTCGATCCGGTCGTTGACGCGTTCGCGTGCAGGACTAACCTTAAGCGATGTCTCTCAATCTCATAAAACTCTGTGTCGGCTGCGACAGCGTCGAGGATCTCGAAGAGTGGATCGCCTTCCGCCTCGACGAGCGGCGGCGCGCCGGTGAGCCGGTCGAGCAGTATCACACCACCCGTATGATGCCGACGCGCGGCGCCGAGGTTACCGATGGCGGTTCGCTCTATTGGGTGATCAAAGGCAATGTGCAGTGCCGCCAGTTGATCACCGAAATCCGGCCGTTCACCGACAGTGAAGGCATAGGCCGTTGCCATCTGATACTCGACCCCGAGGTTGTACGCACCGACTGGCAGCCGCGCCGGGCTTTTCAGGGCTGGCGCTACCTGAAGCCGGCGGACGCGCCGCTCGATCTGGGTAAGGGCAAGGCCGGATTGATCGAGATGCCGCCGAAACTCAGGCGCGAGCTGGCCGATCTCGGTCTGCTCTGACCCCAGGTGGCATCACCGCCTGGCCCTTTGCACTGCCCGATGTGGGGCTTGCAAGCGATGTGGCAACGCCACATCTTGTTTTTCATGAGCGATAAGAAGCAGCCTGTGCCAGCGAGGACCAATCCTGCGCCGATCAAGCCTCAATCCAACGCCGGCGAGATCGACGCCTTCATTCGTCAGGCGAGGACACTTGCCGCGTCGGCGACCGGTTCGGGCAGGCTGATCCTTGCTCTCGACGCAACAATGAGCCGCCAGCCGACCTGGGATCTGGCTTGTGAGCTGCAAGGCCAGATGTTCGACGCTGTCGGCAAGGCCGGAACCCTAAGCGTGCAACTGGTTTATTTTCGTGGTCTCGGCGAGTGCCGTTCGTCCGCTTTCGTGAGCGACACCAATGCCTTGAAGCAGCTGATGACGCGGATCGAATGCCGCAGCGGCCACACCCAGATCGGCAAGGTCCTGACGCATGCGTTGAAACAGACGGCGGCCGCCAAGGTCAATGCGCTGGTCTACATCGGCGATGCGATGGAAGAGAATATCGACGATCTGGCCGAAAAGGCCGGCAGCCTCGGCCTTCATGGCGTTCCCGTCTTCGTGTTTCAGGAAGGCCATGATTCCGGCGCAGAAAAGGCGTTCAAAGAGATTGCGCGGCTGTCCAAGGGGGCTTGGTTTAGATTTGATCGGCGGGCTGCCGCGACCCTGGCAGGACTGCTTTCGGCCGTCGCCGTGTTTGCGACAGGCGGGTTGAAGGCGCTCGAAGCCAGGGGCAGGCCGGAAGACCGGCTGATGATCGAGTATCTGCGGGTCGGCGGAAAATAATGGGCGCGATCATCGCTTTTGTAGCGTTGCTTCTGCTGCTCCTCGGCGCGGTGACGATCTTTCTGCGTGCCGAGCCGGCGAAACTGGCGAGCACGCTGCGAACGCTCGGGCCGGCTCTTCTGGCACTTGTCGGCGTCGCCGTGCTTGTGGTCGGCCGGGAAGGCATCGGCGGCATGATTCTCACCGGCGCAATTGCCTGGTATGGTTCCATGCGCATGAAACGCCAGCCGGCCGGGCTTGCACCGGGCAAACGCTCGACAGTGCGCACAGCGGCATTGGAAATGGAACTCGATCACGATACTGGCGGCCTCGAAGGACTGGTCCTGGCTGGCCGCCACGAAGGCAAGATGCTTGGCGCGATGGGGCTGGCGGAATTGCAACACCTCTACCGCGAACTCTCCGGCGATCCGGAGAGCCGACAGCTGCTAGAGACGTATCTTGACGGCAGATTTCCCGTCTGGCGCAAAAACGCTGAGACGAACGGTGGCGAAGGGCTGGGTGTTGCGCCAGGTCCGGGCGCCATGACTAAGGAGGAGGCCTACAAGGTCCTTGGTCTTGAAGCGGGGGCCGCCGCGGCGGATGTCCGCAAGGCGCACCGCCGCCTGATGCAGCGCCTGCACCCCGATGTCGGCGGCACGTCTTTCCTGGCGGCGCGGATCAACGAAGCCAAGGACGTCTTGCTCTCCAATCACAACTAGTCTCCTTCGACGCAGAATTTTTCCGGGAGATGGCTTGCACGCCGTCCTACTGCTGGACGGCGTAGCACTCGATGTTCTTCTTCTTCAAAGCGGTACAGGCCTTCCAGGCGGCGGTCTTCGAACCGAAGCCACCGAAGCGGGCGCGGTAGTAGGTGACGCCATCCTTGTCGAAGGCGACAGTGAAACCGGAAGCGTCCGCCAGCACCTTGGGCGCCTCCTTGGTGGTCTTGTCGAGAAAGGCCTGGGCCTCGGACTGCTTGGGCGACGAGGCGACCTGAATGGCCCAACCCGAAGGCACCGACGCGGTGTTGACCGGGTCGACAGCCGCCGGCGTCGGCTCGGCATAGGCCGCTACAACCTGGGCCGTCGCGACTTGGGGGGCTGAAACGATGACGGTCTTGACCTTTCTGGTCTTGACGACGGGGGCTGCTTCTTCGGCCTGCGCGGTATCGTCTTCCGCGACCGTGGCGTCCTCGGCAACGGTGGCATCGTCCTGCGCTATGACAGGCTTGTCGTCCGGTGTCGGAGCGTCATGCTTGGGCAGGAGAACCTTGGCAAGGGCGGTGATCGGGTTGTTGCCACCGGCCTTGGCGACCAGATCGCCGCCACCGCGAGTCGACGCCCTCGGCAGATAGGTGTTGATCAAGCTGGCCATCTGATTGTCGCGGCTGCCGCCCGAGGTGCCGCCCATGACCACGCCGACGATGCGGCGATTGCCATCGGAAACCGATGAGACGAGGTTGAAGCCGGAGGCGCGGGTGTAGCCCGTCTTGATGCCGTCGACGCCCTTGATGCGTCCAAGCAGACGGTTGTGGCCGTTGATGCGCTGGCGCCCGTAGAGAAAGGATCGCTGCGAGAAGTAGCCGTAATACTGGGGAAAATGCTCGCGCAGTGCGATGCCGAGCGTTGCCATGTCGCGCGCGGTGGTGAACTGGCCGGGGTCGGGCAGGCCATTGGCGTTTCGGAATACGGTGCCGTTCATGCCCAGCGCACGCGCCTTGGCGGTCATCATGCGGGCAAAAGTGGTTTCATTGCCGCCGAGCATTTCGCCGAGCGCGGTGGCCGAGTCATTCGCCGACTTGGTGACGATCGACAGGATCGCGGTCTCGACCGTGACGGAACCGCCCGGCTTCACGCCAAGTTTCGTCGGCGCCTCGGCGGAGGCCTTGGCGGAAAACACCACTGGCGTGTTCCTGCTGATCTTGCCCTTCGCCATCGCTTCGAAGGTCAGATACAGCGTCATCATCTTGGTCAGCGAAGCCGGATAGCGCCTGCCGTTGGCGTCGGCGGAGTAGAGCACTTTGCCGGTCTTGGCATCCACGACGATGGCCGCCTGCCTGGCCGCCAGCGACGAGGCAACGTCGCCAAAAACGAATGTCATCGCCAGGGCGATGATGATCATCGTTTTGAGAGGGGAGGTGGATTTTGAAACGATGCCCAACAACGCCTTACGCACTGGTACTTCCCTTGGATTTCTTCGTTGCGTTGGAGGCGGCAAAGGGTCCTGCCTCGCTTCCGGTCAAGCTACCGGCGCAGTGTTACCAATCCGTTTATGGTAACCGCCGCGTTCACCATTTTCTTCGGGCTTGAAGCTCTCTTTATTCGATTTTTAGCCATTGGCTGCGCAGGCGGGTCCGCAAGCCCCCGAAATCTTGACTTTTGTGCGGCGCACAATATATTATCTTGCATTGCACAAGGGCGCCCCGAAGAAGGACGCTTCAACCGTCAAGGGAATCGTGAAATGACCCAGACCTATGAGGACTTCAGCAAATACGGCAAAGAGTTCGCCGACACCGGATTGAAGAGCTTTGCGTCGCTGTCCAAGGGCGCGCAGGCGATTGCCACCGAAGCTGGTGAATACACCAAGAAGAGTTTTGAAACCGGCAGCGCCACTGTGGAGAAGCTGTTTTCAGCCAAGTCGCTGGAAAAGGCGATCGAGATCCAGTCGGACTACGCCAAGCAGTCCTATGAGGCGTTCGTCGCCGAGGCCACCAAGATCGGCGATCTCTATGCCGAACTCGCCAAGGAAGCTTACAAGCCATTCGAATCGATCGTTGCCAAGGCAAAGTAATTTTGCCCGGGCGAATTGATTTCGCCTGACGTGACCCCAGATTCAGCCTTTGAACCCGAGAAAAAGCCCGGCCACGGAAACGCGGCCGGGCTTTTTCGTGTCAATTTCCGTTCCAGAGCCTCGCGCCCCTTCACGATTGCGAAAATCGTCCAAGTTTGGTGACCTAGCCATATTGTCAGCTAACCAGAAGGGCTTAAAATCGTACATCGAACACCTACATGTCGAACTCGCATGGGGAATCGAAAGAGGCAGGAATACGTGACGATCGGTTTGACTGCCACGAGACGAGTGGTGCGGATGCAAGACGGCGACGGTAACGGCAATGGGGCCGGCCGTGGGACGGCCGTCATCACGCGCACCAAAACCAAGACCAAGAAGCCCAGCCTTTATCGGGTCCTCATCCTCAACGACGACTACACTCCGATGGAGTTCGTGGTTCACGTGCTGGAGCGTTTTTTCCAGAAGGATCGCGAAGCCGCCACACGCATCATGCTTCATGTTCACAATCATGGAGTGGGCGAGTGCGGGGTCTATACATTCGAGGTGGCCGAGACCAAAGTGTCCCAGGTCATGGATTTCGCCCGACAGAATCAGCATCCGCTGCAATGCGTGATGGAGAAGAAGTGAGGTAACATGCCGGCTTTCTCCCAAGGCCTGGAAAAGGCGCTTCACCAGGCGCTGACGCTCGCCAATGAGCGGCATCATGAATATGCAACCCTAGAACATCTGCTGCTCGCGCTCATCGACGACACCGAGGCGGCCGCCGTCATGCGCGCCTGCAATGTCGATCTCGATGAGCTCAAGCACACCGTTCTCACCTATATCGACACCGAACTGGACAACCTCGTCACCGGTTACGACGAGGACTCCAAGCCGACCGCCGGTTTCCAGCGCGTCATCCAGCGCGCGGTGATCCATGTGCAGTCGTCTGGCCGCGAGGAGGTTTCGGGCGCCAACGTCCTCGTCGCCATCTTCGCCGAGCGCGAGAGCCATGCCGCCTATTTCCTGCAGGAACAGCAGATGACCCGCTACGACGCGGTCAACTACATCTCGCACGGCATTGCCAAGCGTCCGGGCGCGTCGGAGACACGCTCGCCGCGCGGTGCCGATGACGAGCAGGGCGGCCAGAACGGCGCCGAGCCACAAGAGGAAGGCGGCAAGAAGAAGCAGCAGCAGGATGCGCTGACGGCTTATTGCGTCAATCTCAACAACAAGGCCAAGGCCGGCAAGATCGACCCGCTGATCGGCCGCGAGTCCGAGATCAACCGCACCATTCAGGTGCTGTGCCGCCGCTCGAAGAACAACCCGCTCTATGTCGGCGATCCCGGCGTCGGCAAGACGGCGATCGCCGAGGGTCTGGCCAAGCGCATCGTCGAGGGCGACGTTCCCGAAGTGCTGCACAACGCCACCATCTTCGCGCTCGACATGGGCACGCTGCTCGCCGGCACGCGCTATCGCGGCGATTTCGAGGAACGGCTGAAGCAGGTCGTCAAGGAGCTCGAGGACTATCCCGGTGCCGTGCTGTTCATCGACGAGATCCATACGGTCATCGGCGCAGGGGCTACTTCAGGCGGCGCCATGGATGCGTCCAACCTGTTGAAGCCGGCGCTGTCATCGGGTGCGATCCGCTGCATCGGCTCGACCACCTACAAGGAATTCCGCCAGTTCTTCGAGAAGGACCGTGCTTTGGTGCGGCGCTTCCAGAAGATCGACGTCAACGAACCGACCATCGCGGACGCCATCGAGATCATGAAGGGCCTCAAGCCCTATTATGAGGAGTTCCACAAGGTGAAGTTCACCAACGAGGCGATCAAGGCCTCGGTGGAGCTGTCGGCACGTTACATCAACGACCGCAAGCTGCCGGACAAGGCGATCGACGTGATCGACGAGACCGGCGCCTCGCAGATGCTGGTTCCGGAAGCCAAGCGCAAGAAGACGATCGGCATCAAGGAGATCGAGGCGACGATCGCCACCATGGCCCGCATCCCGCCGAAGACGGTTTCGGCCGATGACGAGAAGGTGCTGCAGGGTCTCGATATCGAGCTGAAGCGCGTCGTTTATGGCCAGGACACCGCGATCACCGCGTTGACCTCGGCGATCAAGCTGGCACGTGCCGGCCTGCGCGAACCGGAGAAGCCGATCGGCTCCTACCTGTTCTCCGGCCCGACCGGCGTCGGCAAGACCGAAGTGGCCAAGCAGTTGGCCGCGTCGCTCGGCGTCGAGCTGATCCGCTTCGACATGTCGGAATATATGGAACGCCACACCGTCTCGCGGCTGATCGGCGCGCCTCCCGGCTATGTCGGCTTCGACCAGGGCGGTCTTTTGACGGACGGCGTCGACCAGCATCCGCACTGCGTGCTGTTGCTCGATGAGGTCGAGAAGGCGCATCCGGACCTGTTCAACATCCTGTTGCAGGTTATGGACCATGGCAAGCTGACCGACCACAACGGCAAGCAGATCGACTTCCGCAATGTGATCCTGATCATGACCACCAATGCGGGCGCGTCGGATGCGCAGCGCGCGGCGATCGGCTTCGGCTCGACCAAGCGCGAAGGCGACGATGTCGAGGCGATCAACCGGCTGTTCACGCCGGAATTCCGCAACCGTCTCGATGCGATCATCCCCTTCGGCTCGTTGCCGGTGCCGGTCATTCATCAGGTGGTGCAGAAGTTCGTCATGCAGCTCGAGGCCCAGCTTTCCGAGCGTGGCGTCACCTTCGACCTGTCGGCGGATGCGATCGCCTGGCTCGCCGACAAGGGCTATGATGAGCGCATGGGAGCGCGGCCGCTCGGCCGTGTGATCCAGGAGCACATCAAGAAGCCGTTGGCCGACGAGGTGCTGTTCGGCAAGCTCAAGAAGGGCGGCACGGTGCGCGTCACCGTCGAGAAGAAGGAAACCGGCGAGACCGGCCTGAAGCTCGAATCGCTCGCCGACGAGGCGCCGGTGAAGCCGAAGAAGGAAGAGCCGGAAGAAACGCCGAAGCCCAGAAAGGCCGTGACGAAAAAGCCCGCGGCCAAGAAGCTGGTGGCGCAGAAGCCCGAAGCCAAGGGCAAGGACGGCGGCAAGCGCAGCCTCGTGCCGCAACTGCCCCGAAAGAACTGACCTTGACGAAAGTCGAAAAAAGCCCCGGAAACGGGGCTTTTTTCATTGGAGCGGGAGGACGCATGGCCGGGCAGATCATATCCTGAACGGCGCGCCGCGATCGGGAAAATCAAGCATCGCGAGGGCTATTCAGGAGAGCTTCGACGGTGTCTGGCTCAATCTCGGTGTCGACGTCTACGAGCAGGCCACGCCGCCACGCTATCGGCCTGGGATAGGATTGCGGCCTGGCGGCGAGCGTCCGGACCTTGAGGCCTCCGTGCCCGGATTGTACGCCGCGCTCTACGAATCGATAGCCGCTCATAGCCGGTTGGAGCTAAATGTCGTTGCGGATGTCGGCCATCACGATGCTTATTCGAGACCACTTCACATTGTGGCCGATTGCGCTCGCCGTCTCGCCGGCCTGCCGGTGCTGCTTGTCGGTGTTCGCTGTCCGATCGAAATCATCATGGAGAGGCGAGCGGTGAGCGCGACGGACAAGAGATATGTGACCGGCTCGCCCGACGATCCCGTGCCATTGCCCGTGCGTCTGTGGCAGGAAGAGGTTCACCGGCCAGGCATATACGATCTGGAGGTCGACACCTCGCTCCTGAACCCTGTGCAATGCGCGGATGCGATCCGCCTGTGGCTTTCTTCGGGGCGGCGGAGTTGACGGCGTTTCAAAGGCTTTCGGACCCGTCCTTGTTATGGCATCGGTCGTCCTGGGTCAGAATTGCCATCCGACGGCTTTTTTCACTCCAAATTAACGCCATCCGGCCATTTTTCGACAATGGTATTACTTCCCGCAGAACGGACGATCCTGACTGTCGCGTTGGCGCTGGTTGCCGTTTGCATGTTCCTTGCCTGGGACAAGAACGTTACCCTCGCGCTTGACGGTTATGGTTTTTCCGTCGGCTTTGCGGTTGTGATGATTGCCATTGGCCAATTCTACCGTCGTGTTCGCAAGGCTGAGCGGATCGCGCTCTCCACACACGTTCTGGCCCTGTTTGTTTTCTATTCAGTGCCGGCCGCGCTTTTCAACCTTCTGCTCTTGCCGCGGCCTTTCGCGCCGATCGACGCTACGCTCGTGCGGATGGATGCTTGGCTCGGCTATTCCTGGCCTGATGCCTGTGCATGGATTTCCCGTTATCCACGCCTCTCGGACATTCTCAGGCAGGTCTATACCCTGACGCTGGCCCAGATCCTGTTTGCCTTTCTCTTCCTGGGTATGGCCAACGATCGACGGCGGCTGCACGCGGCAGCCTTGGCGACGGTATTCGGATCTCTGGCCACCATCTTTTGCTGGGCGCTGTTTCCGTCCAGCGGGGCGTCCGCCTATTGGACCTTGGCGCCTGAAATCGACCGGATCGTTCGGCCGGTGGTCAATTCAGCTTACGGTTCGGAATTGAATCGGCTGCTGGTTGAGGGCGTCACAGACATTTCAGAGTTGCAGGTGACGGGGCTTGTGGGATTCCCTTCATTTCACACGGTGATGGCGCTGATGTCTCTAATCGCAATCTGGCCGTACAGGCTTGCGCGTCTCGCGCTGATTCTCGTCAACACCGCTTTGCTGCCGGCTATTCTGATCCATGGCGGGCACAATCTCATGGATGTGCTCGGCGGAACCGTGATCACGGTGATATCCTGGTGGCTCGGGCTGCGGGTGTTCGAAGCACAAGATCGCCGTCTGCCTCGGCTTGGATACGCCGTGCCGGCGATCGAGACCTGACGTCAATTCGTCGTCAGCGCCGCCCGTATCTTACCGGCGTTTTCGGCCAACACCTCCGACTTCTCCATCTCGCCCGTGTGCGGCTTCAGCGGGACGCCGTTGAAGCGCGGGATCACATGCACATGCAGGTGGTACACGGTCTGCCCCGAGGCCGGCTCGTTGAACTGCATGACGGTGACGCCGTCGGCACTGAAGGCCTTTTTTACCGCCTGTGCTATCCTCTGAACGACCGTGAAAAGCGGACCGAAAATTGACGGATCGGCGTCAAGCAGGTTGCGCGACGGCACCTTCGGCACTACGAGCGTATGGCCTGGCCCCTGCGGCATCACATCCATGAAGGCGATGACCGCTTCGTCTTCGTAGACGCGGTGCGAAGGAATTTCGCCGCGCAGGATCTTGGCGAAGATGTTGTCGGTATCGTAGGCGGCCTCTGTCATGGTGAACGCTCCGGATTGTGCCTTTCGTGTAGCGAAACGGTGGAAAATCGACAAGACGATCGGGCGAAGTCAGCCCTGCTCGTCAGGCAGCCCTGTTGCTACTCCTCGAGATCCTTGCGGAACGGGGTGTGCCCCTCGAGATATTCGCTCATCCGCTCCACCTCGTGGCGTTCGCGCCTGAGATAATCGGCGACGGCATTGCGCAGGCCTGGGTGTGCAATGTAGTGCGCGGAATGCATGGTCACCGGCCGGTAGCCGCGCGCCAGCTTGTGCTCGCCCTGCGCGCCCGCCTCGACCACTTTCAGCTTGCGCTCGATGGCGAAGTCGATCGCCTGGTGATAGCAGACCTCGAAATGCAGGAAAGGGTGGTCCTCGATGCAGCCCCAGTTGCGGCCATAGAGTGCGTCGGAGCCGATGAAATTGATGGCGCCGGCGATATAGCGCCCATTGCGCCTGGCCATCACCAGCAGGATGTCGTCGGCCATGCGCTCGCCGATCAGCGAGAAGAATTGACGGTTGAGATAGGGCCGACCCCATTTGCGGCTGCCGGTGTCCATGTAGAAGGCGAAGAAATCGTCCCAGGCCTTCTCCGTGAGGTCCTTGCCGGTCAGCCGGTCGATCGAAATGCCTGGGGCAAGCGCTTCACGCCTTTCCTTCTTCATCGCCTTTCGCTTGCGCGAGGCAAGGGTGGCGAGGAAGTCGTCATAGGTCGAAAAGCCTTCGTTGAAGAAATGGAATTGCTGGTCGGTGCGGTGCAGGAAGCCTGCCGCTTCCAGCACCTCCACATCGCTCTCTTGCGCGAAGGTGACATGCGCGGAAGAGACGCCGAGTTTTTGCGTCACTGCCTTCAGGCCCGCCGCGAGAGCGGCCTTGACTTTGGCGCTGTCCTCGCCTTTGCTGACCAGCAGGCGAGGGCCGGTGACCGGGGAGAACGGCACGGCACTTTGCAGTTTGGGATAGTAACGGCCGCCGGCGCGCTCGAAGGCATCCGACCAGCCATGATCGAACACATATTCGCCCTGGCTGTGCGATTTGAGATAACAGGGCACCGCGCCCAGCAATCTGCCTTGCCCGTCCTCCAGCCTGAGGTGATGGCCCTGCCAGCCGGTACGCCGCACGGCGCATCCAGAATCTTCGAGCGCACTTAGAAAAGCGAAGGAAACCAAAGGATTGTAACTGGTTTCTGAATCTCCGCGCGCGGTTCCGGCAAAGCTGTTCCATTCATCACAGGTGAAGGCGCCAATGCCAGCGGCGACGCGGATCGAATAGTCCGCATTGGCCGTTTGTCCGTCGCCCTCGTCGCCCTGATCCATGAGGCTTATTTAAGCTCCGTCCGGCCTGGTACAAGTCACGTTTCAGACACTCATGCGACTTTGACCAGATCGGGCTCGAACCCCTCGAACGTCATCTGGTCGGCATATCTGAAGGTCAGGTCGACCGCCGGCTGGTCGTGCACCGTCCAGGTGATAACAGGCATTTTCAGCTTTTCGCGCACGAAGCTGACGAATGGGTTCGGCAGGTCGCCTGCGGCATAGGAGGTGAAGGCGATCTTATGCGCCAGCATGGCGAAATGCGCCTCGATCAGCCCGACGTCCTTGCCGTAGGCGGTGAGCCCCCCTGGGATACCCGGCGCGTCCTTCGGAAAATCGCGGACCAGCCAGTGGTCGAACGACATGATCGCCGCTTTGCCCTTGTAGCGCTTGAGCATCTTGCCGACGCTTGCCACCAGGCCTTCGTCATAGCCGGGCGTGCCTTTCAACTCGACCACCAATGGCACGCGGCCGTTCACCAGGTCGAGCGCTTCCTGCAGCGTCGGCACATGGTCCGCCGTGCCACCGACCCTGAGCGCCGCGAGTTCAGCTGCGGTACGCTGCCAGACGAAACCATCCTGGCCGGTCAGGCGCTTGAGATCACCGTCATGAATGACGACTGGAACGCGGTCGGACGACAGGTGGACATCGCATTCGATGGCATAGCCGCGCTCGGCGGCCGCGGCGAAGGCCGACAGCGTGTTTTCCCAGCGCGTCTTGTTCATGTCGTGGAAGCCGCGATGGGCGACGGGCCGGGCGGTCAGCCAGGATAGGTCGGTCATATCTATCCCCTGGCTCATTCGATTTCGAAGACGGCTTCGATTTCCACTGCGGCATTAAGCGGCAGGCAGGCGGTGCCGACGGCGGAGCGCGCATGCTTGCCACGTTCGCCAAGGGCCGCCACCAGGAAATCGGAGGCGCCGTTGGCAACCAGATGCTGCTCGACGAACTCAGGTGCCGAGGCGACGAAAACGGTGATCTTCACCAGACGGCTAATCTTCTCGAGGTCGCCGAGTGCTGCCTTGGCCTGCGCCAGGATGTTGATCGCGCAGTATTTTGCCGCGTCCTTGCCGCCCGCGGTATCGAGATCGCGGCCTAACAGCCCGCTCGCCTGCAGCTTGCCGTCCTTGAGCGGCAATTGCCCGGCGGTGAACAGCAAATTGCCGGTCCGGCAGTAGGGCACGTAGTTGGCGGCGGGCGCGGCGGCGACGGGAAGCGTCACACCCAGATCGCTTAGCCGCTTTTCGATTGTTTCACTCATGGTATTTCCCTATTGCTTGGTGACGCCGCGCCGGCCGGGCCGAAATTGCTATTTTTGCCTCGCTTCCGCCACGACTTTTTTTAAGCTGGACCATCTTTCCCTGCGGCCTGCCATCAGTCGCGACGATCGGAGTACCTCATGCGCGCAACGCGCCTCGCATTCCATGCCGTCCTGTTGTCGGGAGCCCTCTCGATAGGCCCTGCCTTCGCAGCGCCGGCGTTGCAAGCCCACCGCGCCGTTTATGATCTTACCCTGAAAAAAGCGTCCGATCAGTCCGGCATCACGGGCATATCCGGCCGCATGGTCTATGAGTTCAATGGCTCGGCCTGCGAAGGCTATACGGTGAAATTCCGCTTCGTCACCCAGATCGTCACCGCCGACAACACCAGGTTGACCGACCAGCAGACGACCACTTTCGAGGACGCCGAAGGCAAGACTTTTTCGTTCGTGACAAAATCCTTCGTCGACCAGAATCTCGACAAGGAGGTCAGGGGCATCGCCACGAAAGAGACCAAGGGCCTGAAGGTCGATATCGACAAGCCTGAAAAGAACAGCGTCGAACTGGCGACAACCCAATTCCCGACCCAGCATCTGGTCGAGCTGATCGGCAAGGCCGAAAAGGGCGAGAATTTTTACGAAACGAACCTGTTCGATGGTTCCGAAGACGCCAACAAGGTGATGACCACCACCGTCGTGGTCGGCAAGAAAACCGATGCCGATAAGGCCGACCCGGAAGCTTCGGCGCTGGCAAAGCTCGCCACCGACAAATACTGGCCGGTCGACATCGCCTATTTCGACGACACCAACAAGACGGGCGAAGAGGTGCCGGAATACCGTATCAGCTTCAAGCTGCATGAGAACGGCATCACCCGCGATCTCGTCATGGACTATGGCGACTTCTCGATGACCGGCAAGCTGGTCAACCTGTCGCTGTTCGACCAGACGAAACCCTGTCCCGCCAAATAGTGCCGGTCTAGGCAGTTGATTTACCACGACACGGCGTGGTCATAACGATCGACTTGAACGTGCCGCAATCGTCTCTCAACCTCTCCCAGCGTCCAGGCGCGAGGGGGATCAGCTTGAGCAGGATCGATACATTCGTGGCGCCGCGGCCCAACCCGGCACTGATCAGGGCCATGACATCCGTCAACCGGATCGTCATGCTGCGCGGAGTTCCCGGATTTCGGGATCTGTTGCCGTTCAATCGCCTGGCCGGTCTGCGCGGCGTCTCAAATGTCCGCCATATCGACCTTCCCCACGCCGATCTTGAGCGGCTGAAGGCCAGTTGCGGGGCAGAGAAGGCGACCTTCATCACGCCCAATCATCCCGAGTTCTTCACCGACTGGATGATCGACAAGGAGATTGTGTCGCAGGTCAGCCCGCTCACCGCCTCATGGGCGACGAACGGTGTCGTCAACGGCCTTGGCCGGCTGATGCAGAAGTTCTGGCTGGCCAACAATCTGATCGCCCAGATTCCCGGCAACAGCGGGGCAGCGAAGGAACACTCCGTCGCCTGGGCCTTGAAAGGCCATGGCGTGCTGCTGCATCCCGAAGGTGGCGTCGGCTGGCATAGCAATGTCGTTGCGCCCCTGCTGCCGGGTGCCGTCGAGATGGGGCTGGAGGCCCTCAAGCGCGGTCGGGCCACGGATCCCGATTTCAAGGTCTGGATCGCGCCAGTCGTCTGGAAGCTGGCCTTCACCGGGAATGTCGAAGCGGCGCTGGCGAAGGAATGCGCCTATGTCGAGAAAAACCTCAAAATAGAACGCCAGGCGACCGATACGCTGCCGCAGCGCATCCACCATGTCTATTCGACGCTGCTGGCCCGCGATGAAGCAGCATCGGGCATGCCATCCGACGAAGGCGCAACCTATGCCGAGCGCCGGCAGGCGTTGGTTGCTGAACTTGGCCGCCGACTCGGCGAAAGCATCTCATTCGACGCTGCCATCACCGACACCGCAGAGCTTCTGCGGCATGCGCGTCGCTGGCAGCGCGAAAACACCGACGATCCGGAACGGCAAAGGCAGGTCCGCGCGCTCGCCGACACAATTCAGAGGCTGCAACGCGTCGGGCCCTGGGCCGCGGCCAACCCGCGCATCACCCAGGAGGAGACCGCCGAACATCTGAAGCGGGTCCGCAACGACTATTGCCGGGGCGGACTGCGTGACACGATCAACCGGTTCATTCCGCAGCCGGCCGGACCGCGTTGCGCCCATATCCGGGTGCCCGATCCACTTGGCTTGCATGAATATCCGGGCTCGATCGACGATGCGGTTGCCGAGCTGCACCGTCGTATGCAGGAAACCGTCACCAGCACCGTGACCGAGCTTGCGGCCAAAGGCAGCTTCATTTTCTATCCGAATCCATTCTATCGTCACTGACGGACGGACGGGCCATGTGGCCGACTGTCGTGAAGGATGGAAGGCAGACAGCAAGCCTCATGGCAGTCTATGTCGACGCAGCGATCTGGAACTGGGCCGGCCATCGCTGGTGCCATCTGTTGGCCGACGACACCGACGAGTTGCATCGCTTTGCCGCCCGGCTCGGCGTCAAGCGTTCATCGTACCAGGGACCGCCCAAGACTTCGGCGCCGCATTATGACATAACGGGCTTCGAGCGTGATCGTGCGGTGCGGCTCGGCGCCATCGAATGCAACCGCGAGGAGATCGTCGCGGTCTTCCGGCGGGTGCGGGTGCCGAACGGGAAGATAAAGCGCTGACGCAGGGCGCGGATCGTCGCACGCAGCACCACGGATCCCGCGGCGCTTGCGTTTATCGCGCATCCCCTCTATATGCGCGCTCATTCCACACACGGACTTTGGTGTCTGCCCGGGAGAAATCCGGCTGAAACCTCCGGTGGCGTTCGAGGACAAAGTCCAAAAATGCCTGTGTCCGTGGAGGCTAACCGGAAAGGAACTTTGAATGGCACTGCCTGATTTCAGCATGCGCCAGCTTTTGGAAGCTGGCATTCACTTCGGCCACCAGACCCACCGCTGGAACCCGAAGATGGCGCCCTACATCTATGGCGCCCGCAACAACATCCACATCATCGATCTGTCGCAGACGGTGCCTTTGCTGCACCAGGCGCTGAAGCAGGTTTCCGACACCGTCGCCAAGGGTGGCCGCGTGCTGTTCGTCGGCACCAAGCGCCAGGCCTCCGACATCGTCGCCGACGCGGCACAGCGTTCGGCTCAGTATTATGTCAACTCGCGTTGGCTCGGCGGCATGCTGACCAACTGGAAGACGATCTCGAATTCGATCCAACGCCTGCGCAAGCTCGACGAGATGCTGGCCGGCGAGGCGCAAGGGTTGACCAAGAAGGAACGCCTGAACCTCGACCGCGAGCGCGAGAAGCTCGACAAGGCGCTGGGCGGCATCAAGGACATGGGCTCGACGCCCGACCTGATGTTCGTCATCGACACCAACAAGGAAGCGATCGCCATCCTCGAGGCCAAGCGCCTCGGCATCCCGGTCGTCGCCATCATCGATTCGAACTGCGATCCGGACAAGATCGACTTCCCGATCCCCGGCAATGACGACGCGGCCCGCGCCATCCAGCTCTATTGCGATCTGATCGCCAAGGCTGCGATCGACGGCATCGCCCGCCAGCAGGGCGCGCTCGGCGTCGACATCGGCGCTTCGGTCGAAGCTCCGGTCGAACCCGCGCTCGACCCGGCTCCGGCCCCGGCGTCGGAAGCTCCCGAAGCTTGATAATCGAAGGCCGGTTGCGGCCTTCATCTTTCTCATATTCTGGCACGCTAAACAGACGCACCATCGAATACCGATGGTGCGTCGGTGCATTTAAAACAAAGAGGCGACAATGAGCATTTCGGCTGCACAGGTCAAAGAACTCCGCGACTTGACCGGCGCGGGCATGATGGATTGCAAGGCCGCGTTGACCGAGACCAACGGCAACATGGAAGAGGCCGTCGACTGGCTGCGCAAGAAGGGTATCTCCAAGGCCGACAAGAAGGCTGGCCGCACCGCGGCTGAAGGTCTGATCGGCGTCGACAATGGCGTGCGCGAAGCTGCCGTCGTGGAAGTCAATTCCGAGACCGACTTCGTGGCCCGCAACGCCGCGTTTCAGGAAATCGTCGCCAACGTTGCCAAGGTTGCGCTGGCTTATGGCACGACGGAGGCTGTGGCCGCCGCAAAGTATCCGGGGTCCGACAAGTCGGTTGCCGACACCATCAAGGACGCTGTCGGCACCATCGGCGAAAACATGGGCTTCCGCCGCTCGGCCAAGCTCACCGTTCCGCACGGCGCTGTCGCTACCTACGTTCACAACGCGGTTGCCGACGGCCTTGGCAAGCTCGGCGTGCTGGTCGCGATCGAGACCACGGGCAATGAGCATGCCGCCAACGCCTTTGGCCGCCAGGTGGCCATGCATGTTGCCGCCACCAACCCTCTGGCGCTGACCGCAGAGCAGATCGATCCGGCCGCGGTCGAACGCGAGAAGGCGATCTTCTCCGACCAGGCGCGCCAGTCCGGCAAGCCGGAAGCGATCATCGAGAAGATGGTCGAGGGCCGTCTGCGCAAGTTCTACGAGGAAGTCGTGCTCCTGAAGCAGGCCTTCGTGCTCAATCCCGACATCACTGTCGAGAAGGCGCTGAAGGATGCCGAGAAGGAGATCGGTGCGCCGGCCAAGATCACCGCCTACCTGCGCTTTGCGCTGGGCGAGGGCATCGAGAAGGAAGAGACCGATTTCGCCGCGGAAGTCGCTGCAGCGGTCAAGAAATAGCCCTTTCCAGGGCTCACGAACTCAGGCAACTCGGCCGGGTGTCCGCAAGGAGGCCCGGCCGATTTCTTGTGCGGTGTCGATAAAGGCCCTGAGCTTCGGCGCCATCGCCGCCCGGCGAGGGAAATAGAGGAATAGCCCCGGTTCCTCGATCGCCGTCTGCGGCAGCACCTGGACGAGGCGGCCCGCGGCAAGATCGGCGCGCGCCAGCGGCTCGAACACATAGGCAAGCCCGACGCCTGCAAGCGCAAGATCGATTGCTGCGAGCGAATCCGTCACGACAACGCTGCCCCGCGTCTCCATGGCGATGTCCTTGCCATCCTCGATCAAATCCCAGCGATAGAGTGCGCCGGAGCGGACGAGCCGGTAGCCGATACAATTGTGGTTCGCCAGGTCGGCAACGCCGCCGGGACGGCCGTGCCTTCCGATATAGGCGGGCGAGGCGACGATTACGACGGAGAATGGCGGCGTCAGCCGGACCGCAACCATGTCCTGAGCGATCATCTCGCCAAGCCGGACGCCGGCATCGAAGCCTTCGCCGACGATATCAACCAGACCCTGGTCAGCGAAGACCTCGACCGTAACCTCCGGATAGCGCTCGGCCATCGCCGCGACCACCGGAGTCACCGCCAATGGTATCGCTATGTTGGAGGCGTTGATCCTGAGCAGGCCAGACGGCCTGCCTTTGACGCTGCGGATGCGGTCCATCCGCTCGGCAATATCCTGGAGGGCCGGAGCCGCCGTTTCCACCAGCGCCTTGCCGGCCTCGGTGAGCGAAACGCTGCGCGTCGTGCGGGCGAACAAGGGCTGGCCGATCCGCTCTTCGACAATGCGCACCGCATGGCTGACCGCCGAAGGGCTCATGCCGAGTTCGGCGGCGGCAAGCGCGAAGCCGCCACGCCGCGCAACGGCGACCACGACCGGAAGATGGCTGAGCAGATCGCGATCCATTCATGAATGATATCGCATGGTCTTTGCGAACAATGCAACCTTATCGATGCCAAGGCGGTGGTCCACATTGTCGCCAACTCACCGGCGATCGGCTGATGGCACTGAGGAGACGAGACATGAACACGTTAAAGCACGTAACTTTCACGGCAGGCATGGCGTTGGCGCCGATGGATGCCGGTGGGACGGAGCCATCAGACTGGCGGGCCCTCGCAGACGAACGCGCGGTCATTCGCATTGCCGATGCCATCGACCGGGCCGTCGACGCCCAGGACTGGAAACTTGCACGCGGCTATTTTGCGGATCGGATCACCGCCGACTTCAGCAGTCTCTCCGGACAGCCAGCGGCCAACATCGCCTCCGACGATCTGATTGGCGCTTGGGCGGCCAACCTCAAGGGCAACAAGACAAGCCTGCATCTGCGCACCAATCACCAGATCGTTCTCAAGGCGGACACGGCGACTGTCCTGTCGAACGGCTATGCTTGGAACCGGATGGAAGGCAATGGCGACCCGCTTTGGGAGGTCTGGGGCACCTATGAGCATCACCTGACGCGTTTTGCGGATGGCTGGAAGGTCGATGGCTTCGCGTTCCACATGACACACGAGCGCGGCAATCCCTGGGTCAAGAACACTCCGGGCCAGTGACGCGCGGGGGGTATCTATCACCAAGCATTGGAAGACGATCATGACCATGACCTACTACACTCTTGGCAACAGCGGCCTCAGGGTCAGCCGACTGGCACTGGGCACGATGACTTTCGGCAAGGAATGGGGCTGGGGAGCCGACAGGGATACGGCGCGGGCGATTTTCGACGCCTATGTCGAGGCGCGCGGCAATTTCTTCGACACGGCGGATCTCTACACAGACGGCACGGCCGAAGCCTGGCTTGGTGAATTCATCGCCGAGCGCGGGCTGCGCGACACGGCGGTGATCGCCAGCAAGTTCACCATGAACATGCAGCCCGGCAATCCGAATGCTGGCGGCAACGGCCGCAAGAACATAATGCGGGCCGTCGATGCTTCGCTGAAACGGTTGGGGACCGACTATATCGATCTCTATCTCATGCATGTCTGGGACAGGCTGACCCCGGCTGAAGAGGTCATGCGCACGCTGGACGACCTGGTTCGGATGGGCAAGATTCGCCATGTGGGACTTTCCGATGTGCCCGCCTGGTACGCGGGTCGCGCACAGGCGATCGCCGAATTGCGAGGATATGAGCCGGTTTCGGCGCTACAGCTCGAATATTCGCTGGCCGAACGCGCGATCGAGAACGAGTTCGTGCCATTCGGCACGCGCCATGGCGCCGGCATCATGGTGTGGAGCCCGCTGGCCAGCGGTTTGCTGAGCGGCAAGTATCGACCGGCCCAGACCGGAAACGGCCGCCTCGACGGATTTCGCAACTCGACGCATCCGGGTTTCCAAAAGTTCACGCAACGCAACTGGGCTATCGTGGCCGAACTCGAGAAGGTCGCATCCGAGATCGGCCGCAGCATGCCTCAGGTCGCGCTCAACTGGGTGGCGACGCAGCCGGGGATCGCAACCGTCATCCTCGGTGCGACGACGCTCAGCCAAATGCATGACAATCTTGGCGCGCTGGATTTCGAGATTCCGAAAGCGCATCGCGACCGGCTGGAGAGAGCCAGCAGAACTCCAGCGCCGTTTCCCTATTCCTATTTCGGTTCGCAGATACAGGCGCGCGTTACCGGCGGCGCGACAACCGGCGACAAGCCCTCCAACTACGCGTCACCGGTGCTTATCGAAGGAGAGTCGGCCAGCGTGTCCACCAATTGATTGATGGTACGGGAAACCGGCAATTTGCCGTTTGGGCGCCGCGTGACATCGCGGCGCCCTTCGTGTATCGGAACGCCATTGTTTCGAGGCGGCACTAGCGCGAGGGTAGCCACCTGGAACGCGCCACACGCAAAATGAAGAGGCCCAGATGACGGTGAAGCCCCTCTACCGACGTGTCTTGCTGAAAGCGTCGGGCGAAGCGTTGATGGGCGAGCAGCATTTCGGCATCGACGTGTCAGTGGTGGATCGCATCGCCGGCGACATCGCCGAGGCGCGCGCATTGGGCATCGAGGTCGGCGTCGTCATCGGCGGCGGCAACATCTTTCGCGGCGTGGCCGTTGCCTCCAAGGGCGGCGACCGTGTCACCGGCGACCACATGGGCATGCTGGCCACGGTGATCAACTCGCTGGCGCTGCGCACGTCATTGAACAAGATCGGCGTCGACGCCGTGGTGCTTTCGGCGATCGCCATGCCCGAACTTTGCGAGAGCTTTTCGCAGCGCCAGGCGACCGCCTACATGAACCAGGGCAAGGTGGTGATCTTTGCCGGCGGCACCGGCAATCCATTCTTCACCACTGATTCGGCCGCAGCCCTTCGCGCCGCTGAAATCGGCGCCGACGCGCTGTTCAAGGGCACTCAGGTCGACGGCGTCTACTCGGCGGACCCGAAGAAGGACCCGAATGCGACGCGTTTCGAGCGCATCAGCCATGGCGAAGTCATAAATCGCGGCCTTTCCATCATGGATACTGCTGCGATTGCACTTGCGCGCGAAAACAACATTCCGATAATCGTCTATTCGATCCACGAAAAAGGTGGTTTCGGCGATATTCTGAGGGGCGGCGGCCGCTGCACGGTCGTCGCGGACGATTGATCGGCGACCTGACCCGAAAAGGGAAGCCGGTTTTCGAAAGTTCGATTCGAAGACGGCCCCGAAGCAGTGAGCCCGCATTAGACGGGTCGAGGAGATAAAGATGAGTGGTGAGTACGACGATCTCAAGCGGCGCATGGATGGGGCTATTGCCGCGTTCAAGCATGATCTGGCCTCGCTGCGGACCGGTCGCGCCTCCAGCAATCTGCTCGATGCGATCCAGGTGCAGGCCTACGGCACCACCATGCCGATCAATCAGGTCGCCAACGTCTCGGTGCCGGAGCCGCGCATGATCTCGGTATCGGTATGGGACAAGTCGATGGTTGGCGCGGTCGACCGCGCGATCCGCGAATCCAATTTGGGGTTCAACCCGATCGTGGACGGCACCAATCTCAGGATTCCACTTCCCGAACTTAACGAACAGCGCCGCAAGGAACTGGTCAAGATCTCGCACACCTACGCCGAGAACGCCCGTGTCGCCGCGCGCCATGTGCGCCGCGACGGCATGGACTTCCTGAAGAAGGCGGAGAAGGACGGCGACATCAGCGAAGACGATCAGCGCAAGCGCTCGGACCAGGTCCAGAAACTTACCGACGAGACGATCAGCACCATCGACCACCTGCTTTCCGATAAGGAAGCTGAAATCATGCAGGTTTAGGGTCATGGCCGCCGGCTGACCCGAAAGCGAGAACATGGCAACGCCCGCGCATGTCGCGATCATCATGGACGGAAACGGACGCTGGGCCAAGGCGCGAGGCATGCCCCGTCTTGCGGGCCACCGTGCCGGTGTCGAGGCGCTGCGCAAGACGGTGCGCGCGGCACCTGGGCTCGGCATTTCCTACCTGACCGTCTATGCTTTCTCGTCGGAGAATTGGTCGCGGCCGAAGTCCGAGGTCAGCGACCTGATGGGCCTCTTGAAAATGTTCATCCGCCGTGACCTTGCCGAACTGCACCAGAGCGGTGTGCGAGTTAGAATCATCGGCGACCGGGCAGGGCTGCAGTCTGATATCAGGGGACTGCTCGATGAGGCCGAAACGCTGACGGCCGCAAACGAATCGCTGACGCTGGTGATCGCCTTCAACTATGGCGGACGAGACGAAATCGTTCGCACGGCGCAAAAGCTTGCGGCGGCCGTGGCGCGTGGCGAACTCGACGCCGAGTCGATATCAGCCGAAAGCTTTGCCGGCGCGCTTGATACGCAAGGCATTCCCGACCCGGAACTGGTCATCCGCACCAGCGGCGAGCTCCGGCTGTCGAACTTCCTTCTGTGGCAAGCCGCCTATAGCGAACTCGTCTTCCTGCCTTGCTATTGGCCCGACTTCAGCCGCGAGCACCTTGCGGAAGCTTTGCGTGAGTTTGCTGGCCGCGAACGCCGTTTCGGCGGACTTGGAGGCCAGGACGTCGCTTCGCGACCGGCCGCGGGATGAGCAATCTTCAACTGCGTATCGTTTCGGCGATCGTGCTCGCCATCATCACTCTCGGCTTGACCTGGATCGGCGGTTTGCCGTTCCGGCTGCTGTGTGCCGTGATCGTAGCGGCGATCTTCTATGAATGGACCCGCATGTCGCGGCCAACCGGGGCAACGGGTCTGGGTTTCCTGCCGGAAGCCCTGCTGGTTGTCTTCATTGGCGCCTTGATTGGCGGGTTGGCCGCCTCCTGGCTGCTGCCGCTTGTGGCGGCCATTGTTGCCGCAACGGCGATAGCCGCCTCGGTTCGCAAGACCGGACAATGGGATGCGAGCGGCCTTGCCTATGCCGCGGTTTCAGGCCTGTCGCTCGCCTTGCTGCGAGATGGCGATCATTCAGGCCTCATTGCCATCCTGTTCCTGTTCGCTGTCGTCTGGGCCACCGATATCCTTGCCTATTTCGTTGGCCGAGCCGTTGGGGGCCCGAAACTGGCGCCCTCTATCTCGCCCGGCAAGACGCGCAGCGGCGCACTCGGCGGCGCTGTCGGCGGCGTCGTCGCCGGGCTGGTCCTCGCCGCAGCTGCCGGTGTCGGCAATCTGGTATTGCTCGGCTTGGTCGCGCTCGTGCTGTCGATTGTCTCGCAGGCAGGCGACCTGTTCGAATCCTGGATCAAGCGCCGCCATGGCCGCAAGGATTCGGGGGCGCTCATCCCGGGCCATGGCGGCGTCATGGATCGTATCGACGGGCTTGTCGCAGCGGCATTCGCCCTATACGTCATCGGCTGGATTTCGGCGAACGCCGATCATCCGGCGCAGGGTCTGTTTCCCGTTTGAGCGATGTCATTTCAGGGTCCTTTGCGCGGTGCGCCTTGGATTCGCCCGGATTGGTGTCACAGTCACGGCGCAGTCTGCGCCGTGGAAGAATTTGAGGGTTTGTCTTGAACGAGATTCTTCACGCGCTTTTCAGCACAGAAGGCTTTGTCCTGGGCACGCTGGTGCCATTCCTCTTCGTGCTGACAGTGGTCGTGTTCGTCCATGAAATGGGCCATTACCTTGTCGGGCGCTGGTGCGGCATCGGCGTCAGGGCCTTCTCGATCGGCTTCGGCCCGGAACTCTTCGGCTTCAACGACAGCCACGGCACGCGCTGGAAACTGTGTGCGATACCGCTTGGCGGCTATGTAAAATTCGTCGGCGACATGAACGCTACATCGAGCCAGCCCACGTCGGAAGAAATTGAAACGCTGACCGAGGAAGAGCGCAAGGTCGCCTTCCACACGCAGCCGATCTGGAAGCGCGCGGCAACGGTGGTGGCCGGACCGTTGTTCAATTTCCTGCTGACGATCGTCGTCTTTTCCGTGCTGTTCACCGCCTATGGCCGCTATGTCGCCGAGCCCATGGTGGCAGAGGTGACCGCCGACAGCCCGGCGGCGAAGGCCGGCATTCTTCCCGGCGACCGATTCGTCAGCGTCGACGGCAACAAGGTCGAAACCTTTGGCGACGTCCAACGCCTGGTCTCGGGCCGTGCCGACGACGCAATCACCTTCGTCATGCTGCGCGACGGCCAGGAGGTCACTGTGACCGCGGCGCCGCGGCTGATGGAACAGGAAGACGCGCTCGGCAACAAGGTCAAGGTCGCCGTGATCGGTGTCGTCAACAACAAGGAACTCGGCCAGCCGAGGCTCATCACCTACACGCCGGTCGGAGCGGTCGCGGCGGCGGTCGAGGAAACCGGTCACGTCATCCAGCGCACCGGCCAGTTCCTGCAGCGCTTTGTTGTCGGGCGCGAAGACAAATGTCAGCTGGGCGGTCCGGTGAAGATAGCCGACATGGCGGGCAGGGCTGCGAAACTGGGATTCGAATGGCTCGTGCAGCTGGTTGCACTGCTATCCGTTGGCATCGGAATTCTGAACCTTTTGCCGATTCCCCCCCTCGACGGCGGTCACCTCTTGTTCTACGGGGTGGAGGCTGTCATTCGCCGTCCAGTGTCGGAACGGATGATGGAAATGGCCTATCGGGCCGGGTTGCTTCTGGTGCTGTGCTTCATGGGGTTCGTTTTTTGGAACGATCTGTTTGGGTGCTGAAATCATGAAGAAATTTGGCTTCTGCATGGACGATGTTGAGACGCCGTTTACCATGCAAGGGGATATGAGTGACGCGAAAGCCACGCCGCAGGGTTAAGTAAATACAAATTAACCAGAAGCCTTGCGTGTAGGGAAAATCCGGTTAATACGGTAGGGGAAATTACCGCACGTCCGGTTTTCTCGCCGTGGGGACTACGAGAAAAGGTTATTAAGCCCGATGAAGGCAGCATCCAAGTTTCTAAGCGCCGCGTCCGCGGTGACCCTGTCCGCGGCCATGGTCGTGCCAGGCGCGCTCGCAGTGCAGTTCGTTGCCACATCGGCGGCTGAAGCCGCTGTCGTCAGCAGAGTCGAAGTGAGCGGCAACCAGCGTATCGACGCTGAGACCATCCGCAATTACATCACCATCAAGCCGGGCAAGGCTTTCTCCAGTTCCGATATCGACGGTGCGGTCAAGGCGCTCTTCGGCACAGGCCTGTTTTCGGACGTGCAGATCAACCAGGTCGGCTCGACGCTGGTGGTCAAGGTTGCCGAATACCAGGTTGTCAACCAGGTTTTGTTCCAGAACAACAAGAAGCTCAAGGACAATGCGCTTGCGGCGGCGGTGCAGCTGAAGCCGCGCGGAACGTTCTCACAGGCGACGCTCGATGCCGACGTGGAATCGGTCAAGGCAGCCTACAAACGCATTGGTCGCGACGATGTGACCGTGACCACGCAGGTCATGCAGCTTGGCGACAACCGCGTGAACGTGGTCTTCAACGTCGCTGAAGGCGATCGCACGCAGATCGCGGCGATCAATTTCGTTGGCAATAGCGCCTATTCCAGCCGCCGCCTGTCGGATATCATCAACACCAAGCGTTCGTCCTGGGTTTCGTTCATCCTGCGCGACGACGTCTATGACGACGACAAGCTGCGCGCCGACCAGGAGCTGCTGCGCCGCTTCTACTACAATCACGGCTATGCCGACTTCCAGGTCGTGTCCGCTGTCGGTGAACTCGACAGCGCGACGAACAAGTACACGGTGACCATCACCGTCCAGGAAGGCGACCGCTACACCTTCGGTGATGTCAGCGTCGAGAGCTCGATCCCTGAAGTCGACGGCAAGTCGCTGGAATCGGTGATCGAGACCCACAAGGGTGACGTCTACAACGCCAAGAACGTCGAGGATTCCATCATCGCGCTGACCGAAAAGGTGGCCGGTTCCGGCTATGCCTTCGCGCAGGTCACGCCGCGCGGCGACCGCAATTTCGAGAACCACACCATTTCGGTGGTCTATACGATCGACCAGGGCACCAAGGCCTATATCGAACGCATCGAGATCCGCGGCAACGATCGCACGCGTGACTATGTCATTCGCCGCGAGTTCGACGTCAGCGAAGGCGACGCTTTCAACCAGGTTCTCATCCAGCGTGCAAAGAAGCGTTTGGAAAACTTGAATTACTTTGAGAAAGTCGACATCTCGACCGTGCCGGGCTCGCAGCCTGACCAGGTCGTTCTGGTGGTCGATGTGGTCGAGAAATCGACCGGCGAGTTCTCGGTCGGCGCTGGTTATTCGACCGGTGGCGACACGGCCGGCCCGTCGGTCGAAGGCTCGGTGACCGAGCGCAACTTCCTCGGTCGTGGCCAGTTCATCAAGCTGTCGGCGGGCGGTGGCAAGAATTCACGCGACTACAGCCTGTCCTTCACCGAGCCTTATTTCCTGGGACGGCGCATTGCCGCCGGTTTCGACATTTTCAAATCGACAAGGGAATACGACAACTACGACAGCGATACCACGGGTGCGACGGTGCGCTTCGGTCTGCCGATCACCGACAGCATCTCGACCCAGTTGGCGTATAACATCTCGCAAGAGAAATATGAGCTGGATGACAGTTGCGATGCAAATGGCGACGGGGTTCCTGATGCCGGCTGTGATGTTTCCACCGCTATCCTCGACGGCATCGAACAAAGCCCTTGGATCAAGTCGTCGGTCAGCCTCGGGCTGGTCTATAACACCATCGACGATATGAAGAGCCCGCACGAGGGTATCTACGCCACCACGACGGTGGAAGTCGCAGGCCTCGGCGGTGATGCCAAGTTCGTGAAGGTCACGGGGCGCGGCAGCATCTACCAGACGCTGTCGGAGCAGTACGACCTAGTCGGGCTCGTTTCAGGTGGCGCTGGCCATGTTGAAGGATACGGCAGCGATGGTCTGCGGATCTTCGATCAATTCCAGAGCACCGATCGCATGATCCGTGGCTTCGCCTATGGCGGCATCGGTCCTGTCGATACTGATACGGGCGACCATCTCGGCGGCACGACCTATTTCAATGCCTCCGCAGAAGCCCAGTTCCCGTTGCCGGTCGTGCCGGAGAGCTTCGGCCTGCGTGGCGCCGTCTTCGCGGATGCGGCAACGCTCTATGGCAGCAAGGTCGACACCGCTGGAGTCGTTCAGGACTCGGTCGGCATGAAGTTGCGTGCCTCGGTCGGCCTCGGCCTGATGTGGGCGTCGCCGTTCGGTCCGATCCGTATCGACTATGCGATCCCGGTCAAGAAGGAAGCGCGCGACGACGTGCAGGAATTCAACTTCGGCATATCGACCCGCTTCTGATCGGCGGTTAACGATGCTCCCGGGTCTATCAGGCCCGGGGGAAATGTTCCGACCTAGCTGGATATAGCTTCTGGAATGACCGATCCGGTGTTCTTCGCGCCATCACGCCGGTATACGGCGGGCGAAGTCGCGAATCTGACCGGCTCGGTGCTCGTCGATTCCGGCCACTCCGATATTTCGATCGAAGCGCTCGCGCCGGCCAGCGAGGGCGGCGAGAATGCGCTCGTCTTTGTCGACGGCAAGCGCAATTCCGCGCTGATGCCGTCGCTGCGGGCAGCCGCGGTCCTGTGCCCGGCGGAATTTGCCGGCAAGGCGCCGGCAAGCGTTGCCGTTCTCATTCATCCGCGTCCGCAACAGGCCTTCGCGCTGATCGGACGGCTGCTGTTTCCGAGGGCGGCGACACCAGGGCCGATGACCAGTGAAACCGGCGTCTCGCCGCACGCTCATGTCGATGCGACCGCGCATGTCGAAGCCGGTGCCGTCATCGAGGCCGGCGCGGTTATCGGGCCAGGTGCTTCGATCGGCAGCGGTACTGTCATCGCTCCAAATGCGGTCATCGGACAATCCTGCCAGATCGGCCGCGACGGCTATGTCGGTCCAGGCGCCAGCATCCAGTATGCCTTGATCGGCAATCGGGTCATCATTCACGGCGGAGCCAGGATAGGCCAGGATGGTTTTGGGTTCGTTGGTGGGGCCAAGGGTCCCGAACGCGTGCCGCAGATCGGCCGTGTCGTTATTCAGGACGACGTCGAGATCGGCTCCAACACCACCGTCGATCGCGGCGCCATGTCCGATACGATCATCGGTCAAGGCACCAAGATCGACAATCTCGTGCAGATCGCTCATAACGTCCGCATCGGCCGCAATTGCATAATAGCCGGGCTTTCGGGTATTTCGGGTTCTGTGGTCGTGGGTGACAATGTCACCATGGGCGGCGGCGTCGGGCTTGCGGATCACCTGACCATAGGGACAGGGGCCAAGCTTGCCGCCAGAAGTGGATTTATGAGCAATGTCCCTGCAGGCGAGATCTGGGGCGGCTATCCGGCACAGCCGATGGCGGAAGCCATGCGGGAGATAGCCATGCTGCGCAAGCTCGCCAGGACCCGCAAACAGGGCGAGGGAGGCAATGGCTGACATGATCGCGTCGACGACGCTGGAAGCGGTCGACATCATGGGGCTGATGAAGCTCCTGCCGCACCGCTATCCGTTCCTGATGATCGATCGTATCGTCGACATCGATGGCGACGAATCCGCCATCGGCATCAAGAACGTGACCATAAACGAGCCGCATTTTCAGGGCCATTTCCCTGAGCAGCCGGTCATGCCGGGTGTGCTCATCGTTGAGGCGATGGCGCAGACGGCCGGCGCCATCTGCATCCGCAGCCTGGGTACCGAAAAGCCGTCGCTGGTCTATTTCCTGACCATCGACAACGCCAAATTCCGCAAACCGGTCGTTCCCGGCGACCAGTTGAAGATCTATGTCAAGAAAATCAAGAAACGCGGCAACCTGCTCAAATTCGCTTGTGAAGCCATGGTCGACGGCGCCAAGGCGGCCGAGGCCGAGATTTCAGCCATGATGGTCACCAGCGACTGACGATCGAGTGCTTATGAAAATCAAGACATCCATTCATGCTTCCTCCATTGTCGAGGAAGGCGCCCAAATCGGCCAAGGCGCGCGCATCGGGCCGTTCTGCCATGTCGGCGCCGATGTGGTGATCGGCGACGACGTCGAACTGGTCAGTCATGTCTCGGTGATGGGCGCGACGTCGATCGGTGCCTCGACCAAGGTCTATCCGATGGCGACATTGGGCGCACCGCCGCAGAACACCAAGCACAAGGGCGGCCGCACCACCTTGGTCATCGGCAGGAACTGCACGATCCGCGAAGGCGTGACCATTCATCTCGGCACCGATTCCAGCCGCGGCGAAACGACGGTCGGCGACAACGGCAATTTCCTTGCCTACGCCCATATCGCCCATGATTGCGTCGTCGGCAACAATGCGACGTTCGCCAATGGCGCAACGCTGGGCGGCCACTGCGAGGTCGGCAACAATGTCTATATCGGCGGCCTGACCGCAGTGCATCAGTTTGTCCGCATCGGCGACAACGCCTTTCTGGGCGGTTGCTCCGCGATCGTCGGCGATGTCATCCCCTTTGCCATCGCGGTCGGCAACCGCGCCAGCCTGCGCGGTCTCAACATCATCGGCCTCAAGCGCTCCGGCCTGCCGAGGTCCGAAATCCTTGTGCTGCGCAAGGCTTACAGGATGATCTTCGATCGTTCCCGCACCGTTGGCGAGAACATCGAATTCGCCAAAGCGGAGTTCGCGTCGTCGCCGACCGCCATGAAGATCATCGATTTCATCACCAGTCGCGGCAAGCGGCACTATGCTGTGCCGTCGCTCAAGGGCGGCGATGGCGACGATGTCGATGACGAAGACTGAGACAGCGGCAGCGCGTCTTGATCTTCCGCCGGGCTCCAGGGTCGGCATCATTGCCGGCGGCGGCAGTCTGCCGGTCGAAGTCGCGGCCGGTTCGGCTGAACAAGGTTATCCGCCCTTCGTCATCCTGATGGAAGGCGAAGTCGACCGCATCGCGGAACTCTCCCGATACGATCACGAAAACCTCGCTCTGGAAGGTATAGGCTCGCTCGTCCCATTGCTGCGGCGGCACCGGATCACCCATCTGGTGCTTGCAGGCGAGATCAAGCGCCGGCCGCGATTGCTTGCGCTGCGCCCCAGTCTCAGCCTGCTCGCGGTGATTCCTTTGGTCGTCATGGCGCTCGCGCGTGGCGATGATGGTCTTCTAAAGATCTTGGCACGGGGCCTCGAAGCGCGTGGAATAAAGGTCGTTGGCGCCCACGAAGTCGTGCCGAATCTTGTCGCCGCCGAAGGCGTGCTGACCAAGGCCGAACCGCGAAAATTGGACTGGCGCGATATTGAGGCGGGCCTTGCGGCAGCAAAGGCCATCGGGGCGCTGGATGTCGGCCAGGCGGCGATCGCCGTTGGCGGCCGGGCAATCGCGCTGGAAGGCATCGAAGGAACAGCCGGCCTGCTTGATCGTGCGAAGCTGCTGCGCGGCCACGGCCGTATTGCGGGCAAGACCCGCGGCGTCCTCGTCAAGTGCGCCAAGCCTGGTCAGGAACTGCGCGCCGATCTTCCATCCATCGGTCCGCAGACGGTCGAGGCAGCGCACGCGGCCGGGCTCGCCGGCATTGCCGTCGAGGCGGGACGCTCGCTGATCCTCGAAGGTCCTGAAACCATCGCACGCGCCAATGCACTCGGCCTGTTCGTCCTTGGCCTGCCTATCGCCACGGAGCCGCGCAATGGCTGACAGGGCATTGAAGATCGCGATCGTTGCCGGAGAGGAGTCCGGCGACCTGCTCGGCGCCGACATAGTACGCTCGCTCAGGCAGGCGGCCGGGCGCGAGGTGCAACTCGTCGGCCTCGGCGGCCGTCATTTGCAGGCGCTGGGACTGGTCTCGCCATTCGATGCCGGTGAGATCGCCCTCATGGGGTTCAGTGCCGTCCTGCGCGACCTGCCGCGCCTGATACGGCGGATCAGCCAACTGGCCAAGACCGTTGCCGACGAAAAGCCGGACTGCCTTGTCACCATCGACAGTCCGGACTTTTCGTTGCGCGTCGCCAAAAAGGTGCGTGCGGCCAACCCGTCGATTCCGATCATCCACTATGTCTGCCCGAGCGTATGGGCGTGGCGGCCGGGCAGGGCGGCGGCGATGAAGCCCTATGTCGACCACATCCTCTGCATCCTGCCTTTCGAGGTCAAGGAGCTCGAGCGGCTCGGCGGGCCACCGGGCACTTATGTCGGGCATCGCCTGACCCACGATGCGGGCTTGCTGGCCGCAGCCAAGGCGCAGGAGCTGCCGCGCGACCTTTCTCCTGATCGCGTCAAGACCCTGCTCGTCCTGCCCGGTTCGCGGCGTGGCGAGGTACGGCGGCTGCTCGACCCGTTCGGCGAGACGGTGTCGATTCTGCGTGCGCGTGGCCACCGCCTACGGCTGCTGCTACCGACCGTTCCGCATGTCGCCGACCTCGTCAAATCCTCCGTCAACCGCTGGGATGAAAAGCCTGAGATCATCGTCGACCCCCAGCGCAAATGGCAGGCTTTCGGCAAAGCCGATGCGGCGCTGATCGCGTCCGGGACGGTATCGCTGGAACTGGCGCTGGCCGGCGTGCCGATGATTTCCTGCTACAGGCTCGACCCGGTCGCGCGCGTCTTGGCGCCGTACCTCGTTTCCGTCTGGTCGGCGCTGCTGCCCAATCTGATATCGGATCGAGCGCTTATTCCGGAATTCTACGACGGCTACATCAAGCCGAACAATCTGGCCCGACAATTGGAAGCCCTGTTCGCCGACAGCGGCATGCGCGCCTGGCAGAAGAATGGATTTGCAGAGATCACGCGGCGCATGGCGACGGATAGACCGTCCGGCGAGATCGCCGCGCAGGTGGTGATGCGGTATATCAAGAGAGGGAATAGTCAGTAGGGAGTAGGGAAGTTAACCAGCCTACTGCCTACTGCCTACTGCCCAATCCTACTCCCAATTCACCGCTTGGCGATCGGCACGTAGTCACGCTCGGGTGCGCCGGTATAGAGCTGACGCGGGCGGCCGATCTTCTGGCGCGGATCCTCGATCATCTCTTTCCACTGCGCGATCCAGCCGACGGTGCGGGCGACCGCGAACAGCACGGTGAACATGGTGGTGGGGAAGCCCAGCGCCTTCAGCGTGATGCCGGAATAGAAGTCTACATTCGGGTAGAGCTTCTTCTCGATGAAATAGGAATCGGTCAGCGCGATCTTTTCCAACTCCATGGCGATGTCGAGCAGCGGATCGTCCTTGATGCCGAGTTCGCCCAGAACCTCATGTGCCGTCTTCTGCATGATCTTGGCGCGCGGATCGTAGTTCTTATAGACGCGGTGGCCAAAGCCCATCAAGCGGAACGGGTCGTCCTTGTCCTTGGCGCGGGCGATGAATTCGGGGATGTGATCGACATGGCCGATCTCGCCAAGCATGTTGAGCGCCGCTTCATTGGCGCCGCCATGCGCGGGTCCCCACAGGCAGGCTATGCCGGCTGCGATGCACGCAAACGGGTTGGCGCCCGACGAGCCGGCGAGACGAACGGTCGAGGTCGAGGCATTCTGCTCGTGGTCGGCGTGCAAAATGAAGATGCGCTCCATGGCGCGCGCCAGGACCGGGTTGATCTTGTATTCCTCGCACGGCACGGCAAAGCACATATGCAGGAAGTTGGCGGCAAAGTTCAGCTCGTTCTTCGGGTAAATGAAGGGCTGGCCGATGTGGTATTTGTAGGCCATCGCCGCGATCGTCGGCATCTTGGCGATCAGCCGCATGGAGGCAACCATGCGCTGGTAGGGGTCGGAGATGTCGGTGGAGTCGTGGTAGAAGGCCGACAGCGCGCCGACCACGCCGCACATCACCGCCATCGGATGCGCGTCGCGGCGGAAGCCGGTGAAAAAGCGCGACATCTGCTCATGCACCATGGTGTGGCGCGTCACGCGGTAGTCGAAGTCGTCCTTCTGCGCCTTGGTCGGCAATTCACCGTAGAGCAGGAGATAGCAGACCTCGAGGAAGTCGCCGTGTTCGGCCAACTGGTCGATCGGATAGCCGCGGTGCAACAGGATGCCGGCGTCGCCGTCGATGAAGGTGATTTCGGACTCGCAGCTTGCCGTCGAGGTGAAGCCGGGATCGTAGGTGAAAGCGCCGGTGGTGGAGTAGAGCGAGGCGATGTCGATGACATCAGGCCCGACCGAACCACTTCGCACCTTGAATTCATGGGTCTTGCCGGCGAATGCAAGCGTTGCCGTGGCCTCCTGGGTCTTGCCGCCCAAATCCATTTTTTTCGCAGCTTCGGTCATTGCAAACTCCTTCTTGTTTCCTCATGCCGGCAAAGGCAAAATTCTGCAGAGCGACACGTCGAAAATCACCGCAATGCGCGTATTCGCCACCGCATTTCAGGAGGTGCGTGCCAGATTGGGCCAAGGCCTAATGTTGCACTGCGAAACCCGCCTTTCAATGCCAATCTTCTTGGGCCAGTTTGCTCCTAATCGATTTGATCTGAGATGCGCGCCAGGCTTTCCTCGCGGCCGAGCACGGCGAGCACATCGAACACGCCCGGCGAGGTGCTTTTGCCGGTCAAAGCGGCGCGCAAAGGCTGGGCCACCGCGCCGAGTTTGTGACTGCCGGCCGCTGCCACCTCACGGATCGCCGCCTCCGCCGAGGCGGCTGTCCAGTCACTCGCAAGCCCGTTCAAAGCTTCGTGAGCACTGCGCAGGATCTTGCGGGCATCGTCGGTGAGCAGAAGGGCCGCCTTGTCGTCGATCGGCAGCGGTCGCGTGGCAAACAGGAAGGCTGCGCCGTCGACGAGCTCGACCAGCGTCTTGGCGCGCTCCTTCAGGCCCGGAAGCGCTGCCAGCAACTGCGCCTTGGTGCTGTCGTCCAGGCGTGCGGCAATCGCCGGGCCACCTTCGAGATGGGGCAGGGTGGCGATGAAGATATCGAACAGCTCGGCATCGCTCATACGGCGCATATGCGCGCCGTTGATCGCTTCCAGTTTGGCGAAGTCGAAGCGCGCCGCGCCCTTGTTGACATCGCCGATATCGAACCACGAGATCATATCCTTGATCGACATGATTTCGTCGTCGCCATGGCTCCAGCCGAGGCGCGCCAGGTAGTTGAGGAGCGCCTCCGGCAGGTAGCCCATGGCGCGATAGGCCTCGACGCCAAGCGCGCCATGCCGCTTCGACAGCTTGGCGCCATCGGCGCCGTGGATCAGCGGGATATGCGACATGGACGGCACGTCCCAGCCCATGGCGTTGTAGATGACGGTCTGGCGGGCGGCATTGGTCAGATGATCATCGCCGCGAATGATGTGGGTGACGGCCATGTCATGATCGTCGACGACTACGGCATGCATGTAAGTGGGATTGCCGTCCGAACGCAGGATGATGAAGTCGTCGAGATCCTTGTTGGGAAAGCGCACGTCGCCCTGGACACGGTCATGGACGATGGTCTCGCCTTCGGTCGGCGCCTTGATACGGATGGCGCCCTTGGCGCCTGCGGGCGCCTCTGAGGGGTCGCGGTCGCGCCAGCGGCCGTCATAGCGGGGTGGCAGCCCCTTGGCTCTGGCGGCCTCGCGCATTGCCTCCAATTCGGCTGGCGTGGCGTAGCAATAATAGGCCTTGCCCATGCGTACGAGTTCCTCGGCCACCTCGCGGTGGCGCGGCGCACGCTCGAACTGTGACACCGGCTCGCCGTCCCAACTCAGGCCAAGCCAGGAAAGCCCGTCGAGGATGGCAGCCGTCGCGGCTTCATTGGAGCGTTCGCGATCAGTGTCCTCGATGCGCAGCAGCATCGTGCCGCCGGTGTGCTTTGCATACAGCCAGTTGAACAGCGCCGTGCGCGCGCCGCCTATGTGCAAATAGCCGGTGGGCGAAGGGGCAAAACGGGTGACGACCTTGTCGGACATGGAACTCTCGGAAACCATCTGAAGCGGGGTGCGGTCGCGCGGACTTTCGCGCTTTGCGCGTTCATGTAGCATAGGGTGTCGAGGGCGCAAGGGGCAGACCTGATGGCTGGACGAGGCTGGGGCTCGGATCAGGGCGAGGACGCTGCCATTGGCGTCAGCGAACGGTCCCTGTTTGCGCCTCGGCCATTGCCGTCGCCCCTCCTGCCGGATCCCGGCCAAGCGCCGTTACAAGCGGATGTCGCCGCCTCTGTTCCTGTTGCCGAAACCGGCAGGATCGTTCGCGTGCGCCGGCAAATCAGCCTGACATCGCTGCCTCGCCTGCGCCACAGCGTGAACATGGCGGCGAGCCTGGAACTCGACCGGGGCGTGGCCTTCCTGCTGGTGCCGGTCTGCCTGGCGATCGGAGCGATCGGCTATTTTTCGCTGACGGCTGAACCCGACTTTGCGAGACCTGTCGCGGTTGTCATTCTGACGGGGATCTGTGCGCTGGTCTCGCGCTCATGGCCAAAGACCCATCTGTGTTTCATGGCGGCACTTTTGTGCGCCCTAGGACTGCTTGCTGCCAAGGTCGAGACGTGGCGTGCGGGCACACAAATGTTGGGCTCGGAAATTTCGACGCAAATCACCGGCCGCGTCGTTTCGCTCGACCGCATGGAGAGCGGCCGTATCCGGCTGACCATCGACGTGACCTCGACCGCCCGGCCGAAACTGCGCTATGCGCCGGAACGGGTGCGGCTTTCGGCACGCAAGATCCCGGCTGACGTGACCGCCGGCTCCCTCATCACCGGATATGCCAAGCTTTTGCCGCCGACCGGGCCGGTGCGGCCGGACAGCTATGATTTCTCCTTCGACAGCTATTTTGCCGGCATCGGCGCAGCGGATTCTTTCTCGGCAATCCAAAGCTTGTCGTTAGCGACGATGGCGACATGCCGCTGCCGGCCCGAATTTCCTCTAGCGTGGAAAAAGCCCGTGAAGGCATCGCCGACCATATCAGGGCGAGCGTCGGCGGCGCCGAAGGCGAGATCGCCGCGGCGCTCATCGTCGGCGTGCGCGCCGGCATTCCCGATGAGATCAATGAGGCGATGCGACGTACCGGCATCTACCACATCATCTCCATTTCGGGACTGCACATGGCGCTGGTCGCGGGCACCATCATGGGATTGCTGCGCAGCGCCTTCGCCTTGTTTCCCGACTTTTCCGCGCGTCGCCCGGTCAAGAAGTATGCCGCTGCCGCCGCGCTGTTCTCGATCGCGGCCTATCTCATCATCTCTGGAGTCGTCGTTGCCGCCGAGCGCAGCTTCATCATGCTGGCGGTGATGCTGATTGCCGTGCTGTTCGATCGAGCAGCACTCACCATGCGCAATCTGGCGATCTCGGCGATCGCCGTCATCGTGGTGTCGCCGCATGAGGTGGTCGGCCCGAGTTTTCAGATGTCGTTCGCCGCGACCGCGGCTCTGGTCGGCGCCTATGCCGGCTGGGCGGATCACCGCGCGGGAAGAGCAAGACCGCCGCCGCCAAAGCGATCCATGCCCGGTTTCCTGACGCGAAAATTCCTGCTGGCGGCAACCGGCCTTGCCATGACCTCGATCATCGCGGGAAGCGCGACGACGCTGTTTGCCATCTGGCATTTTCAGCGTGTCTCGCCGCTTAGCCTGTTTGCCAATCTCGCGGTTATGCCGATCGTCACCGTCGTCATGTTCCTGGCCGTCGCCAGCGCGCTGCTGATGCCTTTCGGATTGGATTGGCCGGCTCTCTACCTGATGGGTAAGGGCCTGACGATGATGATCGCCATATCCGGCTGGATCTCCGAGCGTTCGCCTGTCGACGGGGTCGGGCTGATTTCGCAACAGTCGGTCCTGTTGGTGGCAATTGCTTTGGTCATCGCGACGATGGCGACAACCTGGCTGCGGCTCGCTGCTCTGCCATTCGCGCTGGCAGGCTTGCTGACCGTCTCGGATACGCGCACGCCGGATGTGCTGATCTCGGAAGACGCCCGGCTGGTGGCGTTGCCGATCGGTGGCGGTGAGCTTGCCGTCAGCCGGGAGCGGCCGAACGAATTCACCGTCGACAACTGGAAACGCGCCCTGACATCAGAAACCATCGTCGTGCCAGAGGTGTTCGACAACAGCGATGGGCAATTCGATGTCGCGGATGCCGTTGATCTGCCGCTGGGATCCCCGTTCTATTGCTCCTCAGGCGTTTGCGTGGCCAGGCACATGTCCGGTGCGATCATTGCGTATGTCGAGGACCGCAAGGACACCTGGAAAGCCTGCGGCTTCGCCGAGCTGATCGTCATCAATGACGCCACCGCGTATGACGCCTGTCACAATCCGCTGGTCCTCGTCATCACCAAGCGGCAACTGGCTCGCAAAGGCAGTGCCGCGGTCTTCTTCGATCGCCAATCGGCGACCACGCCGGCGACGATCAGCTTCGCGGTGGACAGCCCATATCGGCCCTGGCACACGCAACGCAAATACTCTCGTGAGGCGAGGGGGCTGGCACCCTTCAAGAAACCGGAGAAGCCAGCGGCCAACCCACAGCCGCCTCAGTAGCGGCGGATCAGGCCGACGAGCTTGCCTTGCACCTTGACCCTGTCCGGGCCGAAAATACGGGTTTCATAGGCTGGATTGGCGGCTTCGAGAGCAATCGAAGCGCCCTTGCGGCGGAACCGCTTCAGCGTCGCTTCCTCTTCATCGACCAGCGCCACGATGATCTCGCCGGGGCTCGCCGTGTCGGCATTGCGGATGATGACGGTGTCGCCGTCGAAGATACCGGCCTCGATCATCGAGTCGCCCTTGACCTCCAGCGCATAGTGGGCGCCGCCCATGATCATGTCCGGCGGCACCGAGATCGAATGCGTCTGATGCTGGATGGCATCGATCGGCACACCGGCGGCGATACGGCCCATGACCGGGATCGACACGGCGGAGACCGCATCGTCATCATTGCCGGGCGAGGGCATCCGCGAAGGCGCCGGCTTGATCTGCCGGCCAAGGGCACCACCCTGACCGAGACTGCCCTGGATGACGCTTGGCGAAAACTTCTTTGCCGCGTTGAGGCCGGGCGCGATCGAGTCCGGCAATCGCAGCACTTCCAGCGCGCGTGCCCGGTTGGGCAACCGGCGAATAAAGCCGCGCTCCTCAAGTGCGGTGATCAGCCGATGAATCCCGGATTTGGAGGCAAGGTCGAGCGCCTCCTTCATCTCGTCGAAGGATGGCGGAATGCCGCTCTCCTTCAGGCGTTCATGGATGAACATCAGCAGTTCATGTTGCTTGCGCGTCAGCATGGCGGCCCCCAGGTTACCTGAAACCAGAATCGAAAAACAAACCCAGAACAAACCCTATCTGTTCCAGTTGTGTTCTGCAACCGTTTAAAGTTTAATGAATTTGTTAAGGCTGCTGAAATTATTTGGCGCTTGCCAGCGGGTCGCGATCACAGGCGCCAAGCACGGCGATGCGCCTGCTCACATTGAAATTATTATGGTTAATGACCTGTGGCTCATCCTCGACCCAAGGCTTGGCATTATCAGTCTATCGACCTCCACAAAGGACGATCAATCTTCGGGACGTTCGTTTGCCGTGAACGAAACGGAGCCAAAACGCCAACGTCTGTTGGCATTTGTGGCTGGAAATTCAGCTCTCCGTCATCTGCCAGGCAGTGAGGGCGGCGGCGGCGGATCGCGGGGATCGTTGCGTCAGGTAACGGCTTCCTTGACCGCGAAACGGCGGTCCTTCCATGCGCCCGTGCGCAGAATATCCTCCAGCACCTCAACCGCCAGCCACACATCTTTGTAGCCGACATAGAGCGGCGTGAAGCCGAAACGGATGGTCGATGGCGCACGAAAATCACCGATCACCCCGCGCTCGATCAGCGCCCGCATGATTTGATAGCCGTGATCGTGAAGGAACGACACCTGGCTGCCGCGCCTGGTCGCGTCGCGGGTGGTCTCCAGCGCGAGGCCATAGGCGCCGCACCTGGCTTCGACGAGCTGGATGAACAGTTCGGTCAGGGCGACGCTCTTCTTTCGCAATGCCGCCATGTCGACGTCGTCCCAGATCGCAAGCGCACCTTTGAGCGCCCGCATCGACAGGACCGGCTGCGTGCCGCACAGAAAGCGTCGGATGCCGGTGCCGGCCACATAGCCCCGTTCGAAGGCAAAGGGCCGTGCATGCCCCCACCAGCCGCTGAGTGGCTGGCTGATCTCGCCGTGATGGCGCTGGGCGGCATAGATGAAGGCTGGCGCGCCCGGACCGCCATTGAGGTATTTGTAGGTACAGCCGACAGCGAAATCGGCATTTGCGCGGTCGAGCTCGACCGGCAGAGCGCCCGCGGTGTGGCATAGATCCCAGACGATCAGCGCTCCGGCCGCATGAGCCTTGCGCGTCAGCGCCGCCATGTCGCGCAGTTCACCCGATTTGTAATTGACGTGGTTGACCAGCACCACCGCGACGTTTTCGTCGATCAGCTCTTCGATGGTCGGCGCGTCGACACCCGCGAGGCGCAGCAGGACGCCATCCCGGGTCGAGGCCACGCCTTCGGCGATGTACAGGTCGGTGGGAAAACTGTCACCTTCGGCGACGATGGCCGACCGACCGGGCCGCATCTCCATCGCCGCGTGCAGCACCTTGTAGATGTTGGTCGATGTCGTGTCGCAGACAACGGTCTGGCCGGCCGCGGCTCCTATCAGGCGTCCGAGCTGGTCGCCGAGTTCGATTGGCATCTCGAACCATCCGGCCGTGTTCCAAGCTCGGATGAGATCCTGGGCCCATTCTTGGGTCGCCGCCTGCTGCAGCTCGCTGAAAACGGCATGAGACGCTGCCCCCAGTGAATTGCCGTCGAGATAGATCATCCCCTCCGGCAGAATGAAACGGTCGCGCATGGCCCGCAGCGGATCCGTGGCATCCATCGCTTCGACTGCGGCGAGATCAGGAATTCCACTCATGGTCGGTCAGTCCCCGGTTGTTCGCGAAGGGTTTTCCGCCACAGCGCGTCCCCTCGATGTGCCTGTTCTCATTTCGATGATGTCAGAGCCGGGTGCGGACCGTCCACAGTTCCGGGAACAGCACGACCTCGAGCATTTTCTTCAGATACGAAGCACCCGACGTGCCGCCGGTGCCGCGTTTCAGGCCGATGATGCGCTCCACCGTGGTGACGTGGTTGAAGCGCCAGCGGCGGAAGTAGTCCTCGAAGTCGACCAGCTTCTCGGCCAGTTCGTAGAACATCCAGTAGCGCTGCGGATCGCGGTAGATGGTCTGCCAGGCGACCAGCACTTCTTCATTCTCGGTTCGGGTCTCACGCCAGTCCGTGCGCCTGGCATCGGCACCGATGTCGAATCCGTTGCGCGCCAAAAGCAGCAGTGCCTCGTCATAGAGCGACGGCTCGGCCAGGATCGCCTCCAGCTTTCCGCTCAGGTCCGGCCGGTGCTTGTGCGGCCCGAGCATGGCGAGGTTGCGGTTGCCGGCCATGAACTCGATGGCGCGATACTGCCAGGACTGGAAGCCCGAGGACTGGCCGAGCGCGTCGCGGAACTCGGTGTATTCGCTGGGCGTCATCGTCCGCAGCACGTCCCAGGCATTGTTCAGCTGCTCGAAGATGCGCGCAACGCGCGACAGCATCTTGAAGCTTGGCTCGAGCCGGTCGGCGCGGATGGAGCGGATCGCGGCGCCAATCTCGTGCAGAGCAAGCTTCATCCAGAGTTCAGAGGTCTGATGCTGGATGATGAACAGCATCTCGTCATGCGCCGATGACAGCGGCGTCTGGGCCTCCAGCACTTTCTCCAGGTGGAGATAGTCGCTGTAGGACATGCGCTCCTTGAACGACATCTGGGCGCCTTCGGACGCCGGATCGTACGGTTCGCTCAATTGATTTTCTCCGTGCGCAGCCGGAAGCGCTGGATCTTTCCGGTCTGGGTCTTGGGCAGAGCGGCGATGAATTTTACCGATCGCGGATATTTATAGGGCGCGATCGTTGCCTTGACATGGTCCTGCAGGCGCTTGGTGGTGAGGGCGTCGGGCACGACGCCCTGCACCAGCACGACATGCGCCTCGACGATCTGGCCGCGTTCGGCGTCCTCTGCACCGATCACCGCGCATTCGGCGACGTCCGGATGCGCCAGCAGCGCCGCCTCGACCTCGGGACCGGCGATGTTGTAGCCGGCGCTGACGATCATGTCGTCGGAGCGTGCGGCGAAATGGAAGAAGCCGTCCTCGTCCTGCGTGAAGGTGTCGCCGGTGATGTTCCAGCCGTCGCGCACGTATTCCTTCTGCCTGGCATCGGCCATGTAGCGGCAGCCGGTAGGACCACGCACCGCCAGCCTGCCGGTCGCACCGCGCGGCAGCTCGCGCATCTCGTCGTCGACGATGCGCGCCTCGTAGCCGCCTACCGGCTTTCCGGTCGACGCGGGCTTCATGTCGCCAAAGCGGTTGGAGATGAAGATGTGCAGCATTTCGGTGGCGCCGATGCCGTCGAGGATCGGCTTGCCGGTCTTTTGCGTCCATTCCGCGAAAACCGGAGCGGGCAAGGTTTCTCCGGCCGAAACGGCAACGCGCAGCGATGACAGGTCGGCCCCTTCATCCATGGCCTTCAGCATGGCGCGGTAGGCGGTCGGTGCGGTGAAGGAGATGGTCGCTTTGTAGGTCTCGATGATGTGGATCATGTTGGGCGGCGTCGCCTGTTCCAGCAGCGTCGCCGCCGCACCGAAGCGCAGGGGAAAGATAGCGAGCCCGCCAAGGCCGAAGGTGAAGGCCAGCGGCGGCGAGCCGACAAAGATGTCGTCCGGTGTCACCTCCAGGATTTCGCGGGCGTAAGCGTCGGCGATGATCAGGAGGTCGCGGTGGAAATGCATCGTCGCCTTCGGAACGCCTGTCGTGCCCGAGGTGAAGCCGAGCAGGGCGACATCGTCGCGGCCGGTGTCGACTGCGGTGAACGTCACCGGCTTGTCGAGAGCGGCACGATCGAGTTCGGCATCATGGTTGGCGGTGCCGTCGAAACCGATGACCTTCCTGAGGAATGCGCTGTCCTTGGCGCAAACGGTCATCTCGTCCATCAGCCTTGTGTCGCAGAGCGCGACGGTGATTTCCGCCTTGTCGATGATCTTGGCGAGTTCGCCGGCGCGCAGCATTGGCATGGTGTTGACGACCACGGCACCGACCTTGGTGGCAGCCAACCAGCAGGCGACCATGGCGGGGTTGTTGGCCGAGCGGATCAGCACCCGGTTGCCCGGCTTGACTCCGTAATTCTCGACCAGCGCGTGGGCCAGCCTGTTCGTCCAGTCGGACAGTTCCTTGTAGGTGCGGCGGCGGCCATTGCCGATGAGAGCGGTGTGGTCGCCGAGACCTTTTTCGACCAGCCTGTCGGTCAGTTCGACACCGGCGTTGAGGCGTTCGGGATAGTCGAAGCCCTCGAGCAGGATATCGGGCCATTGCTCCGGCGGTGGCAGGTGATCGCGCGTGAACGTGTCGATATGCGCTGAAGGCCCAAGCATGTCGCCGCTCTCCCGTCTGCTGCCTGGCCAGTGCGCGATGCGCCTTGGCCAGATGTAGTGGATCCTAAGGTCCTGCTCTGAGGAAGCTTCGTACTACCCATCGCACCTGCTGGGATGCGCCCAGAAAGGGTGAACATCTGCAGGTTCGGGCAGCACAGCAGACCTCCCATTGTCGGCTGTTCGTTGGGGCAGGATCGCACCAGTCGAAATTTGTTTCAAGCCTAAAATGTTTTTTGCTCAGGGCATTGACGCATGGCATGGCGGTGGCCATTGCTAGCAAGTAGCGATGCCGTCTTGGGGAAGGGCGCAGATGTTCGAACGTCACATCGTCGATTGGGATGATGCCTATGCCAACGGCGCCAACATCGCGGGCAGTGATCGCTGGCCGTCTGCGTGGGCGGAGCCGGCGCAAGCATTCCGCGATGCGCTGTCGGCGCAGGGCCGGGCGCGGCTCGACGTCGCCTATGGCGACGGGCCGCGCAATCGGCTCGATCTTTTCCTTCCCAGGGCCGCGCCCAAAGGGCTGGTGGTGATTATCCATGGCGGTTACTGGCTGGAGACCGACAAGAGCTTGTGGTCGCACCTCGCCAATGGCGCGGTCGGCAGCGGCTTCGCCGTGGCGATGCCCTCTTACACGCTGTGCCCGGACATACGCATCGCCGGCATCGTCAGGGAGATTGGGGCGGCAATCGGCGAGGCAGCGGCAATGGTCGGGGGACCGCTGATGCTGACCGGACATTCGGCCGGCGGCCATCTCGCCACCCGGATGGTGACGACAAGCACGCCGCTGGCCGCCGATGTGGCGCGGCGCATACGCCATGTCGTCTCGATTTCAGGCCTGCATGACCTGCGTCCGCTCATGCGCACCGGCATGAACGCGGCGCTGGCCATCGACGAGCACGAGGCGCTGACTGAAAGCCCGGCGCTGCTGCGGCCGATGGATGGTGCCCGCATCACTTGCTGGGTCGGCGGTGGCGAGCGCGCCGAGTTCCTGCGTCAGAATGCGTTGCTTGCCAACATCTGGACCGGCCTCGGCGCCACCACCAGCGTCGTGGTCGAGCCCGACCGGCATCATTACAGCATTGTCGATGGCCTTGCCGATTCGGCGCATCCGCTGACACGCGCCTTGATCTCGGAATAGCGCCGAGATCGTTTTCTTGTGTGTTATGAAGTTGTCTTGGATTCCTCAGCGCAGCATAAGCACGCTGCAAGCCTCGCCAGCGGCTGCTGCAGGGGCAAACGGCGCCCGCACGATCAGCCCGTTGGCGTCGGCCAGCATTCTCAGCATCGAGGAATCCTGGATACCGAACGGCGTCGCCACCGGCACGCCGTCATCTTCCTTGACCACGGCTCGGACATAGTCCTGGCGCAAATCATTGGCCGGCATTGCGGCGCCCAATCGCGCTTGGCGAACGTCCTGGCGATGATTGCGGCCGCCGAGCCGCGCCAGCAGCGGCTTCAGGAACAACTGCGAGCAGACCAGGCTTGCCACCGGATTGCCGGGCAGGCCGATGCACCTGATGTCGCCGAGGCGGCCGAACATCAGGGGCTTGCCGGGGCGCATGGCGATCTTCCAGAAGCCGAGCGTCATGCCTTCGCCGATCAGCACCTCGTGGATCAGATCGTGATCGCCGACCGAGGCGCCACCAAGCGTCACGATGACATCCGCACCGGCCGCGACCGCTTGTCTGATCAGGGCAGCGATAGCCTCCTTGCGATCGGCGGCAATGCCGAGATCGAGCGCGCGGGCGCCGACCGATTGCGCCGCCGCAGCCACGCCATAGGCATTGGACGAGATGATCTGGTCCGGGCCTAGGTCGCTGCCCGGCGGCAGCAATTCGTCCCCGGTGGCGATGATGGCGACCAGCGGCCGCTTCACCACGTTGACCCGAGGGTGGTTGGCCGATGCCGCCAGCGACAGTGCCGCCGGGTCGAGCACGCGGCCTTTTTCCAGCAGCACATCGCCTGTTGAAAAGTCGAGGCCGATGCGGCGGATGTTGCGCCACTCCGCGGTGGGCTCGATCACTTCGATATCACCGCCGCCGAGATCCCGAACATTCTCCTGGATGACGATTGTGTCGGCGCCTTCGGGCAGCGGGGCGCCGGTGAAGATGCGCACCGCTTGGCGCTTGCCGACCGTGCCGTCAAAGCCACGCCCGGCCGGCGCCATGCCGATCACCGACAGCCTGGATGGGACCGACGTGACGTCGCCGGCGCGCGCCGCATAGCCGTCCATGGCGGAAGCATTGAAAGGAGGTTGGGTGCGAAGTGCAACGACCGGTTCCGCCAGAACACGATCCACCGCCTCGAACAGAGGAACGCTTTCGCCGGCTAAAGGTGCCGCACCATCAAGCAGGCGTTCAAGCGCCTCCGCGATAGGAACCAGCGCCATCAGGCGCTCGCCTTGTAGTCACCCGACTTGCCACCCGTCTTTTCGACCAGGCGGATGCCGGTGATGACCATGGCGCGGTCGACTGCTTTCGCCATGTCGTAGATGGTCAGGCAAGCTACCGAAGCGGCGGTCAGCGCTTCCATCTCGACACCCGTCTTGCCGGTGACGCGCGCCAGCGCGGTGACCTTCAGGCCCGGCAAAGCATGGTCGGGCTCGATGTCGACGGAAACCTTGGTCAAAAGCAGCGGGTGGCAGAGCGGGATCAGTTCATGCGTCTTCTTCGCCGCCATGATGCCGGCGATGCGCGCGGTGCCGAGCACATCGCCCTTCTTGGCGTTGCCGGCGAGGATCATCTTCAGCGTCTCGGGCTGCATCGCGACAAAGCCTTCGGCAATCGCCGTGCGCGTCGTCTCCGCCTTGTCGCCGACATCGACCATGTTGGCCTCGCCCTGCACGCCGAGATGGGTAAGGCCTGATACCATCGTCAGCTAGCCTCGGCCAAAGCCTTGCCTGTCAGCAGCAGGCGCGTCGCCGCGGTGACGTCCTGTTGCCGCATCAGGCTCTCGCCGACAAGAAAAGTGCCGATGTCGCTCTTTTGCAGCCTGAGGCAGTCGTCATGCGAGAAAATACCGCTCTCGCTGACCAGCAAGCGGTCGGCCGGAACCATCGTCGCCAGCCGCACTGAAGTGTCGAGGCTGGTCTCGAATGTGCGCAGATTGCGGTTGTTGATGCCGATCAGCCGCGACGACAATTTTAGCGCGCGTTGCGTCTCGGCCTCGTCATGCACTTCGACCAGTGCATCCATGCCGAGTTCGAACGCCGTCACCTCGAGCTCGCTCGCCAGGGCGTCGTCGACGCTGGCCATGATGATCAGGATGGCATCCGCGCCCCAGGCGCGGGCTTCGTAGACCTGATACGGATCGAACAGGAAATCCTTGCGCAGCGCCGGCAGCACGACGGCGGCTCGCGCCCGGGTGAGAAATTCAGGCGCACCCTGGAAGGACGGTGCATCGGTCAGCACCGAAAGACAGGCAGCACCACCCTTGGCATAGGCCTGCGCCAGAGCCGGTGGATCGAAATCGGCACGGATCAGACCCTTGGAGGGGCTCGCTTTCTTGATCTCGGCGATCAGCGCGAAAGCGCCGGATTTGCGCTTCGCTTCCAGTGCGGCAAGAAAACCGCGCGGTGCGTCGGCATCTTTTGCCCGGACCTTGATTTCGGCCAACGGCACGCGTGCCTTTGCCGCCGCGATCTCGTCGCGCTTGTAGGCCTCGATCTTGCGAAGAATGTCAGACACGCTCTATCCGTTATCCGTTCGAAATCTCGACCAGCCTGTCGAGTACTTGCAGGGCCCGGCCGCTGTCGATGGCTTGCGCGGCGAGCGCGATGCCGTCGCCAAGCGTCGTCGCCTTGCCGGCCACAACCAGTCCGGCACCGGCGTTCATCAGCACGGTGTCGCGATAGGCGCCGGCAGCGCCGCCCAGCATATCGCGCAAGGCCTTGGCGTTGTAGTCCGCATCGCCGCCGCGCAATTCGTCCTTGCTGTGGCGCGCCAGCCCAACCGCTTCAGGGGTCAGGGTGAAGCTGCGGATCTCGCCGCCGATCAGTTCGGCGACCTGCGTCTCGCCGGTGGTGGTGATCTCGTCATAGCCGTCGCCATGGGCAACCCAGGCATGCTCGGCGCCCAGCGCCTTCAGCGTCTCGGCAACCGGCAGGATCCATTCCGGCAGGAACACACCGACCAGCTGCCGCTTGACGCCGGCCGGATTGGAGAGCGGCCCGAGCAGGTTGAATATGGTGCGGGTGCCGAGTTCGACGCGGGTCGGGCCGACATGCTTCATCGCAGGATGATGCGCGGGCGCGAACATGAAGCCAACGCCTGCCTGGTGGATGCAGCGGCCGATGAATTCGGGCGAGATGTCGATCTTGACGCCGAGCGCAACCAGCACGTCGGCTGCCCCCGTCAGCGACGACAGGCCGCGATTGCCGTGTTTGGCAACCGGCACGCCGCTGCCGGCAACGACGAAGGCCGATGCCGTCGAAATGTTGACGCTGTGAGAATTGTCGCCGCCGGTGCCGACGATGTCGACGGCATCGGTGGGCGCGTCGACGTGCAGCATCTTGGCCCGCATGGTTGCGACGGCGCCGGAAATCTCGCTCACCGTCTCGCCGCGCACGCGCAGCGCCATCAGGAAACCGCCGATCTGGCCGGGGGTCGCGTCACCCGACATGATGATGTCGAAGGCCTCGCGCGCTTCCTCAAAGGAAAGCGCGCTACCGGTCGCGATCTTGGCGATATGGGTTTTCAGCGCGCTCATCTTGTCGAGGCTTGGGCAACGGCGGCCTGATCGATGCGAACGTCGTACTGCGTCTGCAACTGCGCCACCAACTGATCGAGCAGATCATCCGACATGCCGGAGGTGAAGGATTTCTGCGCATCGTCCGGCACCGAGCTGGCATCGGCCCCGGCGGGCTCGAACACTTCGGCGACCTTGTACAGGATCTGCCCGTCGCCGGTGGGCGAGGGGATCAGGCCGGTGCCGCCTTCGCCAACGCCGAACATCGCTGCCGCACCCTCCTTACCGAAGTCGACGTCGTCAGCCTCACGCTTGACGCCGCGCTTGGTCTGCTTTTCGAGCTTCAGTTCGCTGGCGATGACATCGAGCGTTGCGCCGGCCTTGAGCCGCTTTTCCAGCTCGTCAGCCTTGGCGGCCAGCCGGTTGCTTATTTCCGCCGCCGTCCAGTCGGCGACGACTTTCTGACGAACCTCATCCAGCGTGCGGTCGCGAGCCGGCGTGATGGACGCCACCTCATAGAAGACGAAGCCGTTGTCGGCTGTGGTCAAGGCATCGTTTTCCGTGTTGGGTTCGGCGTCGAAGACCGCCTTGATCAGCTCCGGCGATTGCGGCAGGTCCTTGACGATGCTTGCATCTGGCCGCAGCCCACTGCGATTGATGGCGTCGATGGTGACGACCTTCAGCTTCAGCTTGGCCGCGGCCTCTGCCAGCGAACTGCCGGCGGCGCGGGTGTCATCGTAATTGTCGCGCACGTCCAGAAGGATGCGGCTTGCCTCGCCCAGCGCCAGATCCTTGCGGATCTGATCGGACACCTCGGCCAGCGGCTTCACCACCTCGGGCTTAATCTCGGTGACGCGCAGCAGCACCGGACCGAAGGCGCCTTGCACGACCTGGCTGACTTCATTGGCATTGAGCGAAAAGGCCGCGTCGGCGACCGCCTTGTCCGCGATCTTGTCCTTGGCAAGCGTGCCGAGCAGCGTGTCGGCCGGCGTCTTGCCTTCCGCCGTGACCAGCTTGTCGAAAGTAGCGCCGGCCTTGAGCGAATCGAGTGCGGCCTTGGCCGCATCCGGCGTCTTGAACACGAGCTGCTCGACGGTGCGCAGTTCCGGCGTGGTGTAACGCGCCTTGTTCTTGTTGTAGTCGTCGCTGACCTGGCTGTCGGTGACGGCGGTCGTATCCATGATGTCGACAGGTTCGAGGCGGACATAGGAGAATTTGCGGTATTCGGGTGCCGCATATGTCTTCTTGTTGGCTTCGAAATAGGCCGAGAGCACGCTATCGGACGGTGCCGCGATCGGCTCGACCAGTGCCTTGGGCAGCGTCAAATAGTCGATGGTGCGGTCTTCGCCGCGATAGAGCGCAACAGCCTTGAAGAAAGTGTCCGGAGCCTTGAGGCCATCCGAGACAGCCTCGACGATCTGCTGGCGCACCGCCACCTGGGCACGGTTCTTCAGATAGTCCTCGGGCCGCATGCCAATCTGCTGCAGCATATATTCGAACGTTCTGCGGTCGAACTGGCCACCTGGGCCTTTGAAGGCCGGGTCTTCGCGTGTCAGCTCGGCCAGTCGGTCCTTGGAAAGTCCGAGGCCCAGCTTGCGGGCCTGTTCGTCGAGAACGGCACCAGAGACGAGCTGAGCCAACACCTGGTTGTCGACGCCGAGCGCCTTTGCCTGTTCGTGGCTGAGACGCTGGCCGAACTGTTGCGACATGACGGCGAGCTGGCGATCGTAGGCGAGACGGTATTCGTTGATCGACACTTTGGTGCCGCCAGCCGTTATGACCGAATCATGGCCGGCCAAACCGCCCATCAGCCGTCCGGAAACGCCCCAGACCAAAAAGCTGAGCACCAGCAGCACCAACAGTCCCTTCGCGACCCAGGTGCCTGCCGCGCTTCTCAATATACCAAGCATTTTTACTTCCGATTTATGCGCATTTTCGCATGCGCCGAGTCTGAAACAAGCGCAATAGCGCCCTTCCGGCCCACTGTCGATTGCTTTGTGGCCTGATTTTGGTAGTGAGGGCCAGAGCCCCGATATCGCCCGGAGAAGCAAACCCATGACGCCAGGAATTCGCCCGCTCGTCGCCGGCAACTGGAAAATGAACGGCACCAGTGCCTCGCTCAACGAGCTCAGGATGATCGGCAACGGTTTCATGAGCGGACTTGATGCGGAGACCGAAGCCCTGGTTTGCGTTCCCGCAACCCTGCTTGCCCACGCCGCGGAGATCCTGTCACGCACGCCGGTGCATGCCGGCGGTGAGGATTGCCATACCAAGGAGAGCGGCGCCTACACCGGCTGCATCTCTGCGGAAATGCTCAGGGATGCCGGTGCGAGCCATGTCATCGTCGGCCATTCCGAATGCCGCGAGCAGCGCGGCGAGGATGACGCCACAGTCCAGGCCAAGGCATCCGCCGCATGGCGTGCCGGGCTTGTTGCCATCATTTGCGTCGGCGAAACGCATGAACAGCGTGAAGCGGGCGCCACACTGGACGTGCTGTCGCGGCAGGTCGATGGTTCGGTCCCGCCAAGCGCCACCCCGTCCAACACCATCATCGCCTATGAGCCGGTATGGGCGATCGGCACCGGCCTGACGCCGACCGCGGCCGATGTTGCCGAAGCACACGCACATATCCGCGAAAGGCTGTCGGAAAAGCTCGGCGGCGTCGCGGCGAAGGTGCGCATTCTCTATGGCGGCTCGGTCAAACCCTCCAACGCGGTCGAACTGCTCGGCGTCAGGAATGTCGACGGTGCACTGGTCGGCGGCGCCAGCCTGAAAGCGGCGGATTTTCTCGCCATCGCCGAGGCTTATCGCAATATCGGTTGAAGACATTCGTCACGCCGGACAGGGCTTCCGGTGCCGGAAATCGTTGCAAAGGGCGGGCTGCTTCCCATATTCCGGCCACGGGCTTGGAAATGCCGTCAAAGCATTGTATTGAGCCGCCTCCAATTCACCGGTCGTGTCCGCGGCCGGGCAAGGCCTTGCCAGGATAAACTATGGAAACCGTACTGATCGTCATCCATCTCATGGTCGTGCTCGCCCTTGTCGGCGTGGTGCTGCTGCAGCGTTCCGAAGGCGGTGGCCTCGGCATCGGCGGCGGATCCGGCTTCATGACCGCGCGTGGTGCTGCCAATGCGCTGACGCGTGCGACGGCGATCCTGGCGGCCGCCTTCTTCGCCACGTCCTTGACCCTGTCGATCGTCGCCCGCTACGGCGAGAAGCCGATCGATATCCTCGACCGCGTGCCGGCGACATCGGACGGTGCAGGCAAAGGCGTGCTCAACCAGTTGCCCGGCACGACCACCCCGGCGCCCGCCGGCAGCACCACGCCGACGCCGCCGTCCGGCAACGACGCCGCGGCTCCGGCGACTGCCCCGGCCACGGCGCCTGCCGCCGGTTCGACGTCGCCGGCGACCAACGGCACGGCTCCCGCCGCGCCGGCGACCCCGCAGGTTCCAAACCAGTAGTCTTCGGCGGCTGAAGCCGCGATCTGTGCTCGTTTGAACACAGTCGCGGCAAATGCAGCGAGATCACAAAGATTCGACTGGGTGAGGCGGGGCCTCGCGCTTGAGGCCCCCGCGCTTATTCGACTATAGATTGCGCGCGGCACTTCCGGCGCCCTTGGGGGGCGCTGGGCGACGCCGTGGGCAACAAGCATAGAACGATCGGATCTTCGCCATGCAGCTTCGCAGCTTCATTTTCCTGGGACTTTGTGCCGCAATCGGCATCAGTTCCCCCGCTTTCGCTGGCGTTCCGGCCAATATGGCCGCACAGCCTTCGGTTGAAACAACCTCCGCCATCAACGTCGCCGTCAAAAGTGACTCGTCGCAATTGAAGCTTCTCAAGAAGAAGAAAAACCCGACGCCCGACGACCTCGCCCAGATCAAGAAGATCGAGGCCAAGATCGTTGCCGACAAGGAGGCCGCCAAAGCCAAGGCGCTCGAAGCCAGGAAACTGGCGATGCGGGAGGCGGCCAAGGCCAGGGCCGACGCTGAACGGCAGGCGTTCCTGGCCAAGAAGGGCAAGAGCGCGCCGGCGACCGAGGTGGCCGATGCCAAGCCGGCCAAGAAGCAGGTTGCCAAGATCATCGAGCCTATCGAACCGATCGCGCCGATCCAGTCGGCAGAGCCGCTTCCGGCAGAGGCGATGAACGTCGCCTTGACCGGCAACAATGGCGAGCTGCGCAGCGAGGTCATCGGCCAGAAGCAGCCGAGCAGCGGTGGTCTGTTCGCCGGTCTCTTCGGCGGCACCTCGTCCGGGTCTTCGATAAGCTATCTCCCTGAGACACGGGCTCTCGACCAGGTGCTCGCCAAGAGGGAAGCCAAGAAGCAGTTCAAGGTGAAGCCGGAATTCGTGCCGCAGGACGTGGAATTCAGCGGTTACGATGCGGGCACCATCGTCATCGACACCAGCGCGCGGCGCCTCTACCTCGTCGAATCGTCCTCCACCGCCCGCCGCTACGCCATTGCGGTCGGCCGCGAGGGTCTGCAGTACAAGGGTACGGTTGCGGTCGGCGACAAGCAGGAATGGCCGCGCTGGATCCCGACGCTGGACATGCAGAAGCGTGAGCCGAAGCATTACGGCCAGTACAAGGACGGCATGCCCGGCGGTGGCCAGAATCCGCTCGGCGCGCGCGCCATCTATCTCTATGACGGCAAAAAGGACACGCATCTGCGCATCCACGGCACCATCGCGCCGCAGTCGATCGGAACCAGCGCCTCAAATGGCTGCTTCCGCATGATCAACGAGCACGTCATGGACCTCTACAGCCGCGTCAGGGTTGGCACCAAGGTCGTCATCATCTGACGTTTTCGTCATCCTGCCGAAAGGGCCGGCTCAGCCGGCCCTTTTGTTTTGCCCTGTTCACGATCCGAGCGCCTTCTTGGGAAAAAACCTTCGCGGTGGTTTTTTCTCTGGCGGAATCAATCCGGCCGCGTTAAGCGATGACTCCCATGGCGCGATATGTATTCATCACAGGCGGCGTGGTTTCCTCACTTGGAAAAGGCATAGCCGCAGCGGCCCTTGGGGCTCTCCTGCAGGCGCGAGGCTATCGCGCACGCATCAAAAAACTCGATCCCTACCTCAATGTCGATCCGGGCACGATGTCGCCGTACCAGCATGGCGAGGTTTTCGTCACTGATGATGGCGCGGAAACCGATCTCGATCTTGGCCATTACGAGCGCTTCACCGGCCGCTCCGCCAATCAGCAGGACAACATCACCACCGGCCGCATCTACAAGAACATCATTGAGCGTGAGCGGCGCGGCGATTATCTCGGCGCAACCGTGCAGGTCATTCCGCACGTCACCGACGAGATCAAGAATTTCGTTCTCAACGGCAATGACGACTATGATTTCGTGCTGTGCGAGATCGGCGGCACGGTCGGCGACATCGAGGCGATGCCGTTCCTGGAGGCTATACGACAGCTCGGCAATGATCTGCCGCGCAACAACGCCGTCTACGTCCATCTGACGCTGATGCCCTACATCCCGACGGCGGGTGAGCTGAAAACCAAGCCGACCCAGCATTCGGTCAAGGAACTGCGCGGCATCGGCATCGCGCCCGACATCCTGCTGGTCCGCGCCGACCGCGCCATTCCCAAGGAAGAGCGCAGAAAACTGTCGCTGTTCTGCAATGTGCGCGAAAGTGCGGTCATCCAGGCGCTCGACGTGCCGCATATCTACGATGTGCCGATGGCCTATCACAAGGAAGGGCTCGATTCGGAAGTGCTGGCCGCTTTCGGCATCGATCCGGCGCCGAAGCCGCGCATGGAGCCCTGGCAGGCGGTGTCCAACCGCATCCACAATCCGGAAGGCGAGGTCACCATCGCCGTGGTCGGCAAATATACCGGCCTCAAGGATGCCTACAAATCGCTGATCGAGGCGCTGTCGCATGGCGGCCTGGCCAACCACGTCAAGGTCAAGCTCGACTGGATCGAATCGGAGATCTTCGAAAAGGAGGATCCGACGCCCTGGCTGGAAAAGGTGCATGGCATCCTGGTTCCCGGCGGCTTTGGCGAGCGCGGTTCCGAAGGCAAGATCCTGGCGGCGAAATTCGCACGCCAGCGAAAAGTGCCGTATTTCGGTATCTGCTTCGGCATGCAGATGGCCTGCATCGAGGCGGCGCGGTCGCTGGCCGGCGTCGAGCATGCGTCTTCGACCGAGTTCGGCCCGACCGAGGAACCGGTCGTCGGCCTGATGACCGAATGGCTGAAAGGCAACATGCTGGAGAAGCGCCGCGAAACCGGCGATCTCGGCGGCACGATGCGGCTCGGCGCCTATCAGGCCGAACTCGCCAAGGGCTCCAAGATCGCCGAGATTTACGGCGACACACAGATTTTCGAGCGCCATCGCCACCGCTACGAGGTCAATGTCGACTACAAGGAGCGGCTCGAAGATTGCGGCCTGGTGTTTGCCGGCATGTCGCCCGACGGCGTGCTGCCGGAGACGGTCGAGTATCCAGACCACCCCTGGTTCATCGGCGTGCAATATCATCCGGAACTGAAAAGCCGGCCGCTCGACCCGCATCCGCTGTTCGCCAGTTTCATCGAGGCGGCGGTGGAGCAGAGCCGGTTGGTGTAGCGATCAGGTCGGGCGGCAATGCAGACCTATGTCGCGCTGCTTTACAGCATCATCCTGGGCGAGGGCCGCCGGGTCGTCATGGCCGACCTCAAGGCCATGGCCGAAGAGCTCGGGCTGAACAACCCGCGCACGCTGGTGGCGACGGGCAATCTGGTCTTCGAGGCACCGGCAACTGATATCGCCGACCTCGAACGGTGGTTGGAGGCAGCCTTTGAAAAAACCTTCGGCCGCCATGTCGATATCCTCGTGCGCGGTGCCGAGGACTGGCTGAAGCTTGCCGCCAGCAATCCGTTCCCGGCCGATTCGGCTAAAGCAGGCGATCAGGCGGCCGTACGGGTGATGCGCAAGCCTGCGCCCGTGGAGGCCGTGAAGGGGCTCCAAGCCTATGCCGGCGAGGATGAAAAAGTGACTTCGGTCGGCGGCGACATTTGGGTCGTCTTTTCACGCGAGAGGCCAAGCTCGCGGCTGCTTGCGGCGATGAATCACAAGCGCATGGGCACGGGCACGTCGCGCAACTGGAACACAGTGCGCAGATTGGCCGAGATGCTCGGGTAGGTTTTGGGGCGGCTCTCGCCGCCCCAAAATTCACCTTGTCAGGCTTTCGCGGTCCTGGCGCCGGCGCCCAAAGCGGCGGTGCGCAGCACGTAGTAGATGATGCCGGCGATCGCCACGCCGAAGAACCAGCCATAGACGCCCCACCAGGACGGCAGCCAGTTGGTGAAGTTGGGCAGGATCGACGAGAAGATGGCGCCGATGCCGGCGGCGATAAAGGCATTGACGTGCCAGCCGCCCTGGAAACGGAACTCGCCGTTTTCGCGGTAAAGCGCCTCAACGTCGACCTCACCCTTCCGGATCAGGTAGTAGTCGACCATCATCACCCCGAAGATCGGCCCCATCGTCGCGCCGATGATGTTGACGAAGGAAGCGGCACTGCCTTCCCATGGCGCGAAGGGATAGAGCAGCAGGGCAATGACGGCCGCGATATAGCCGCCCTTCTTGAAGTCGATCTGCCTGGGGAAGACGTTGGAGAAGTCGAAGGCCGGCGAGACGAAATTGGCGACCACGTTGATGCCCAGGGTCGCAACCGCAAAGGTCAGGGCTGCGAGCGCCGCCAGGAACCAGCTGTCGAATTTCGCCGAGATCTGGTCGGGATGCAGCAGCACTTCGCCATAGACGTCAAAGGCGGCAATGGTGGTGACGCCGGCGACCAGCGAGAACAGGATGAGGTTGATCGGCAGGCCCCAGATGTTGCCCTTGCGCAGCGATGCCTTGTCCGGCGCGTAACGGGCGAAATCGCAGAAGTTGAGATAGAGCGCCGAGAAATAGGTGACCTAGATTGCTGCCACCGCAAACAGCGAAGTCCACGAGCCGGGCGTGCCGGGCACGCCCGCGTCCTTCGTCTTGTCCAGCAACACGTCCATCGGGATGTCGCTGGTGAAGGCAAATCTCCCGGATTTGACGCAGAGATAGATCGCCAGGATCAGCATCATCACCCACACCGCGGGGCCGGCCCAGTCCTGGAAACGGCGCACCGTTTCCATGCCGTTCTGGATGATCAGCAGTTGCAGCCCCCAGATAACCACGAAGCAGATCACCTCCAGGCCGGTATGGCCGAGGAAATGCGTGCTGGCGTTGAAATCGGCGAACCACTGCGTGCGGATCAGCAGCGCCACGATCGCGCCCGAGGCGGCGGCCGTCTGCGCGCCGTACCAGAAGCAGGCGACGATGGCGCGCACCAGTGCCGGTATGTTGGCGCCCCAGATGCCGAAAGAGGCGCGGGCAAGCACGGGGTAGGGCACGCCCGTCTTCACGCCGGCATAGCCGACCATGTTCATCAGCGCGTAGATGATCAGCGATCCGATGCCGATGGCGATGATGAAATTGACGAAGCCGCCGCAGAACAGGAACAGGCTGGCGGCAAGATAGTAGCCCCAAAGGCTGTGGACGTCCGACGTCCAGACGTTGAAGATCGAGAATGGTCCCCAGTTTCGAACTTTGGCCGGAGCCAGATCCTCGTTGTACAGATCAGGTGAAGCACCCTGTATTGTCATGGCAATGTTCCCCTTTTGCAGCACGCGCCCTCACGCGTTGGCCGCGTGCAGGTTAAGCCTGCCGCAGGGGAACCGACAAGCAACCTATTTGCCGGCTTTGGCCTTAAAGATATTCAATGAGAACTGCGATTATCGATGCAAGGCGATGGTGGGTCATCGCTGAACCCGGCACGGATGATTCGAAGTTCGACGCTGGGCTTCCAATCTGAAGCGGTGGCTGCCGACACCTTCGGTAGGGGGCCATCTAAGCGATGGCCATCACCTGCTTGTGGTCCGCGACTTCGGCGAGCAGCCAATCCTGAAACAGGCCGGTGCCTGGTTTGTTGCCGATGCTGCGACGCTGATGCAGGTAGATGCCGGCCGGATATGTGTGGCGGGCATGGAACGGGGCGACCAGTTTGCCTTGCTGCAGAAAATCTTGCGCCATGATCGTGTCCGCGAGCGCTATTCCCGCCCCATTGATCGCTTCGCGCATGATCAAGGTGCAATCATCAAGTGTTGTGCTGGATTTTGGCGTCGTTTCCAGAACGCCTTCCTGCTCCAGCCAACGCTTCCATCTCATGGTTTCGCATTCATGGATCAGATGATGATTGACCAGATCGGCCGGCGATCGTAGCGGCACGGGCCCCTCCAGAAGCGAAGGCGCACAGACCGGCGTCAAAAGCAGCGGGATCAGCAGCGTCAAAGCCGGGCCGGCCTTGTAGACGAACTCGTCGACAATGGCCAAATCGAAGTTGGCGCGCTTGCCTGAAGTGGAGATCTCCAGATCCACCGACGGATGCAACCGGCGAAAGTTCGGCAACCGGTCCGCCAGCCAAAGGTTCAGAACGGTGGGCACGCACAAGACCCGGACCCGTTGGATCTTGCCGTGGCGCGACCCCTCGGAGAGGCTGACGTCATCGGTGGCGCGCCAGATGGCTTCGAACGCCTCCGAGAGGCTGCGTGCATAGTAGGAGCCCCTGATGGTTGGCGTTATCTGGCGAAAACCGCGTTCGAACAGGTCCTGGCCGAGATTTCGTTCAAGCGCGCGGATGTGGCGGCTGACAGCCGAGGGTGTCAGATGCAGTTCTTCCGCCGCGTCCTTGACGCTGCCGAGGCGAGCGGCGGCCTCGAAAGCGCGCATGCCATTGAGTGAGGGAAGGGCCATTGGCCGATCATGAATTGTCAGTTGAGTTTTTGTCAATCGACATGGGCAGAATTCGCGTTTGATCGCCTGCCCCGTTAGGGGATACCCAGAAGACAAGAGCAATTAAGTCGTCTCAAGAAAGCGACTGTTTGGGGACCGGCATTATACCACGAATGGCGGAGACCGGCTTGACCAGTCTCCACCGGGGCGAGCGAAGCGTTGCTCGCTACCGGCTGGTATTGCCGCAATTGGAGAGAGCGCCAGCCTATGCCTCAATCGCCAGCGCCGGTTTTCGAGACCGCGGACGAGATTTCCGCCGAAGCCTCTGTCGTCGTGATTTTGCAAACTGCCCACACGGGCTTTGGCCCGCGGGCAGTCGCCCTGGATGCCGAGATGAGCGGAATTCTCTCTCGCGCCTGCTCCGACCCGGCCGCCTTGGCCGAATCCGGCACCTGCATCGATCTTATTGCTCCGCAGGCCGTATCGACCAAGCGCGTGGTCGTCCTGGCCTTGGGCAAAGCTGAAGTCGTAACCGCCCTGTCGTTGGCACGCGCCGGCGGTCTGCTTGCCGCGCATCTGGAGGGCAAGGGAGAATGCGCGGCCACCCTGGTCCTGGACCCCATCGCCGGCGTTGACCTGCCCGGAGCCGAAATCCTGGCGCGTGTCGCGCTTGGCATGCGGCTGCGCCGCTATCGTTTCGACATGCGCAACCGGCGGCAAGGAGCAGGAGCGGATCGAACCTTGCGGGTGAAACTGGTCGGGGCCGGCGGCCCGGATCTGACCGCGGCGCTGGCGCGGATCAATGCCATCGCCGACGGCGTGGAATATGCACGCACCCTGGTCAACCTGCCGCCGAACCATCTCCACCCCGACAATTTCCATGACCATCTGGAGCCGTTGCGTGAAGCCGGCATCGACATCGAAATGCTCGATGCCGCGCAACTGAAGGAGCTCGGCATGAACGCGCTTCTTGCTGTTGGATCGGGCTCGGCGCGCCCGCCGCGGGTCGCTGTCCTGCGCTACCGGGGCAAGGGTGCTCCCGCCCAACCACTCGCTTTCGTCGGCAAGGGCGTCTGCTTCGATTCGGGAGGCCTCTGCATCAAAGGCGGAGCGCAGATGTTCGACATGAAGGCCGACATGGGCGGAGCGGCCGCTGTGGTCGGCCTGCTGATCGCGCTCGCCCGGCAAGGCAGCCCGGTACACGTTGTCGGTGTTCTCGGCATCGCCGAGAACATGCCATCGGGCACCGCGCTCAAACCGCGCGACATCATCACCACGGCCTCGGGACAGACCGTGGAAGTGTTCGACACGGACGCGGAAGGACGCCTGCTTCTGGCCGACTGCCTCCACTATGCAGCCACGCGCTTCAACCCTTCGGTGATCGTCGATCTGGCGACGCTGACCTATTCGGTGACGCGTGGCCTGGGGTCGATATTCGCCGGCCTGTTCAGCACCGACGATACCATCGCGTCACAGATGATCGCGGCCGGAGAAGCGGTCGGCGAACGGTTCTGGCGGCTGCCGCTCGACCGGGCCTATGATGAGGGTCTGCAATCGCCGTTCGCGGACCTCAGGCATCATGCCAAGGACATGGAAGATGGCGACGCTCCCTATGCCGCGGCCTTCCTGCGCCATTTCACGGAAGATCGCCCCTGGGTGCATCTCGACATCGCCAGCAAGGAACTGACCGACACCGATCGGCCTCTCGGCAGGCAAGGCGCCACGGCATTTGGCGTGCAGATGCTGGAAGAGTGGGTGCAGGTCACCCGCAACATGAGTTAGGCGCCCGTCGTCACGGACAAATACAAGATGCCTTCAACCGCACTGGGAACTGGGATGTCATCTGAGATCATCGGCATGGAAGGACGGGGCGCTTTCGGTGCCTACGAGACCTGGTATCGGGTCAGTGGCGAACTCGGTGGCGAAAAGGCGCCGGTGGTGATCCTGCATGGCGGACCGGGCGTCGCCCACAATTATGTCGACGCCTACAAGCTTCTTGCGCGCAGGGATCGCGCCGTCATTCATTATGACCAGTTGGGCTGCGGCAATTCCACCTTGCTGCCTGAGAAAGGCGCCGATTTCTGGACACCTGGGCTGTTCATCGACGAGCTTGAAAACCTGGTCGACCACCTCGGTATTAGGGCGGGCTTCCACGTGCTCGGCCAGAGCTGGGGCGGCATGCTGGGCGCCGAATATGCGGTGACGCGGCCGCAGGGTCTGAAGTCGCTGACCATTGCCAACTCACCGGCGTCCATGACGCTGTGGGTCGAAGAGGCCAACCGGTTGCGTGCCGATCTGCCTGCCGATGTGCAGGAGACTCTGACCCGACACGAGCAGGCCGGCACGACCGACGATGCGGCGTACCAGGCGGCGACAATGGTGTTCTACGAGCGGCATGTCTGCCGCGTCGTGCCTTTCCCGCCGGAAGTCACGGAAAGTTTCGCCCAGGTCGTTCGCAATCCGACCGTCTATAATCTGATGAATGGGCCAAACGAGTTCCATGTCATCGGAACGCTGAAGAACTGGAGCATCGTCGAGCGCCTGCCGGCCATTGATGTTCCCACACTGATCATCTCCGGACGTCACGACGAGGCCACGCCCGCGACCGTGCAGCCCTACAAGGACGGCATCAAGGGGTCTCGCTGGGAGATATTCGAGCATTCCAGCCACATGCCGCATGTCGAAGAGCAAGATGCGTGCATGCGGGTGGTGGGAGACTTCCTGGATCACAACGATAACTGAAAAAGGGGAATCAAGACATGAAGAAACTGCTTCTGGCGGCAACAGCCGCGGCATTGCTGGCCGGTACATGGCTGGCCCCGGCACAGGCCGAATATCTCAAGGAGCACCGAGGCGGCACCATCCGCCTGCTGGCCCGCTCCGCGGCCGGAACGCTCGATCCGCACATCAATTACACAGACCAGGGCTGGCAGATGTACCAGCCGATCTATGACGGCCTGGTGGCCTTCCGCAAGGCCGAGGGCATGGACGGCTTCACCATCGTTCCCGATCTGGCCGAGGCCCTGCCGCAGGTCAGCAATGACGGCAAGACCTTCACCTTCAAGCTGCGCAAGGGCATCAAGTTCTCCAGCGGCCAGGATCTTGGCGTGAAGGACGTCGTCGCTTCCTTCCAGCGCATCTTCAAGGTTTCCGGACCCACCTCCGGCACGTTCTATGCCGGTATCGTCGGTGCCGACAAATGCCTGGCCGACACCAAGAGCTGCACGCTGGAAGGCGGCGTTGTCGGCGACGAAGCGGGCGGCACCATCACCATCAACATCAACAAGCCGGATGCCGAGCTGCTCTACAAGCTGGCATTGCCGCATGCCGTGGTCCTGCCGGCGGACACGCCCGCCGAAGACATGGGTTCCAAGCCCATTCCCAGCACCGGCGCGTACATGATCTCCGCCTTCGACCCCAACAAGGGCATGACGGTTTCCCGCAACCCCAATTTCAAGCAGTGGAGCGAAGAAGCCCAGCCGGACGGCTATCCGGATGTCGTCCAATATGATTTCGGCCTGTCCGAAGAGGCAGCCGTCACCGCGATCCAGAACGGCGAAGCGGACTGGATGTTCGACGCTCTGCCGAGCGACCGCCTCGGCGAACTCGGCAGCAAATCCATGGACCAGCTGCACATCTCACCGCTTTCGGCTTGGTGGTACGCGCCGCTGAACAACCGTCTCGCACCCTTCGACAATGAAAAAGCCCGCCAGGCCGTTGCCTACGCGATCGATCGCAACACGCTGGTCAAGCTGTTCGGCGGCAAGGTGTTGGCCTCGCCGGTCTGCCAGGTCCTGCCGCCGGACTTCCCCGGCCATGAAGACTATTGCCCCTTCACCAAGAATCCGGGCGCCAAATGGTCGGCCCCCGACCTCGACAAGGCAAAGCAGCTCGTCGAGGACTCCGGCACCAAGGGCCAGAAGGTGACCATTATCGTCGAGGACACCGCCATTTCACGCTCCATCGGCGTCTATCTGCAGAGCGTGCTGACCAGCATCGGCTATGTCGCCGACGTCAAGCCGATCTCGTCGAACATCCAGTTCACCTACATCCAGAACACCAACAACAAGGTGCAGATGTCCGTCACCCAGTGGTACAAGGACTATCCTGCGGCTTCGGACTTCCTGAACATCCTGTTCAGCTGCGCCTCCTTCCGTGAAGGCTCGGATGCCTCGATTAACATCGCCGGCTTCTGCGACAAGGAAATCGACGCCAAGATGCAAAAAGCATTGGACCTCGGCGTCACCGACCAGAAAGCCGCCGACAAAATGTGGGCTGAAATCGACAGGCAAGTCACCGACAAGGCACCCGCCGTTGGCCTCTTCACGCCGAAGCGGCTTGACTTTGTCAGCAAACGTCTCGGCAATTTCAAGTTCAACCGGCAGTTCAACTGGATGATCACCCAATCCTGGGTACAGTAATGGCCTGGGTGCAGTAACGAACCGCGGAGGGGCACGTCCGTGTCGAACGTAGCTGTCGCCGCGCCGCGCAAGACGCGAGGGCCCTGGGCCGTCGCGTTTACGAAGCTGGCAAGGGACAGGGCTGCCATGGCGTCGCTGGCCGTGTTCCTCCTCATCGTCCTTGCCTGCCTCAGTGCGCCTCTTTATGCGAAATGGGCAGGCGTGGATCCCTTCGCCTCGACGCTCGACGCCGTCATCCAGATCGACGGTGCCGACGTTCCGGTGATGGAACAATCGACGGAAGGGCTGGGGCTTGGCTACACACCGCTCGGCCCGACCTGGCGGCTGGGCAATTATTTCCTCGGCGCCGACAGCCAGGGCCGCGATGTCATGGCCAGGATGCTCTACGGCGGGCTGAGCTCGTTGTTGATCTCCGGAGCAGCCACTATCTTCACCCTGATCCTGGGCACGGCGGCGGGATTGATCGCCGGCTATTTCGGCGGCGTCACCGACACGGTGCTGTCGCGGTTCCTCGACATACTGTGGGCGTTCCCGATCTATCTGCTGGCGATTTCGCTCTCCATCGTCACCATCGCGCATGGCATCACGATCGGACCGATCCAGATCGAGTCCGGCAGTCTGTGGCTGCCTGTCATCATCATCGGCATCGTCTACGTGCCCTATGTGGCCCGCCCAATCCGCGGGCAGGTTCTGGCGCTGCGCAAGAGCGAGTTCGTGCTGGCCGCGATCAATCTGGGCGTGCCGGGGTGGCGCATCCTGTGGCGCGACATCCTGCCCAACGTCACCACCACGCTCATCGTCTTCGTGCCGCTGATGATGGCGCTGAACATGCTTACGGAATCGGCACTCTCCTTCCTGTCGATCGGCGTGCAGCCGCCCGCCGCGAGCTGGGGCACCATCATCCAGGACGGGCAGGCGCTGCTTTACACCAGGCCATTGGTGGCGCTGGTGCCGGGGCTGGCGATCGCGGTTTCCGTCATGGCGCTCAATGTCTTTGGCGACGGCCTGCGCGACGCGCTCGATCCGCGCTCCAAGGTTCGGCTGGGGCGCGACTGATGATCTACGCCATCCTGCGCCGTTTCGGCCAGATGCTGTTCGTGATGTTCGGCATCTCGGTCATCGTCTTCCTGATTTTCTTCGCAACGCCGGGCGCCGACCCGGCTGCGCGCATCGCCGGCCGCAATGCATCGCCCGAAGTGCTGGAGGCGGTACGCCACAGCTTCGGCTTCGACCGGCCGCTCTACGTGCAATATGTGACGATGATGGAGAAGATCTTCGTCACCGGCGATCTGACCTCCTTCGTCAATCGTGGCTGGAAGGTGGTGCCGGCGGTCATGGATTCGATCCCGGTTACACTCTCGCTGGTGTTCGGAGCGGCGATCCTGTGGGTGGTCGTCTCCATCATCATCGGCATCGCCGCCGCCGCCACGCGCGGCAGCTGGCTGGACAAGCTGCTGATGGCGCTGGGGCTGCTCGGTATTTCGATGCCGGTGTACTGGCTGGGCGAAGTGATGAACCTGATCACCCAGAGCCGCTACCACGACAGCTGGGCGTTCTCCTGGGTGCCACCGCTCGGCTACAAGAATTTCTCCGACGATCCGAAGGGCTGGTTTCTGACCTTGGTCATTCCCTGGATCACACTGTCCATTCTCTATATCGGCATTTACGGGCGCGTGCTGCGCGCGGCAATCATCGAATCGCTGCAGGAAGACTATATCCGCACGGCCCGGGCCAAGGGGCTGTCGGAAACCCGCATCCTGCTGCGCCATGCCTTGCGCACGTCGCTCATCGCCTTCGTCACTCTGTTCGGCCTGGATTTCGGCGCGCTGGTGGGAGGCTCGGCCTTGCTCACAGAGGTGGTGTTCGGGCTGCACGGCATCGGCAAGCTCACTTATGACGCTCTGCAGAATCTCGATCTGCCGATGATCATGGCGACGGTGATGTATGCGTCCATGTTCGTGGTTATCGCCAATGCGGTCGTCGATTTCGTCTACATCCTTCTCGATCCGCGCCTGAGGACATCATGATACTGTCGGTGCGCGACCTCAGGGTTTCCTTCCGCACAAATGATGGCCTGGTGCGGGCCATCGATGGCGTTTCCTTCGACCTCGAGGAGAGCGAAATCCTCGGCGTCGTAGGCGAGTCCGGTTCCGGCAAGACCGTGTCGCTGCTGGCCGTCATGGGTCTCATCACCGATCCCAACGCCACCATCGAAGGGTCGATCCGCTACAAGGGCCGCGAACTCGTGGGACTGCCCGCGCGCGAACTCAGGCGGCTGCGCGGCAACGAGATCGCGATGATCTTCCAGGATCCGATGACCGCCCTGACGCCTGTCTACACGATCGGCTGGCAGATCGCCGAACAGATCCGCGCGCATCGCAACATCAGCAAGTCCAAGGCGATGGAGCGCGTCGAGGAACTGCTGGCCGAGGTGAATTTTCCCAACCCGCACGAGGCAATGTCGCGCTACCCGCACCAACTGTCCGGAGGCATGCGTCAACGGGCGGTGATCGCAATGGCTTTGTCCTGCAATCCGGCGCTGCTGGTGGCTGACGAACCGACCACGGCGCTCGACGTCACCGTACAGGCCGGTATTCTCGATCTGGTGCGCAAGCTGCGCGCGACGCACAAGTCGGCGGTCGTCTTCATCACGCATGACATGGGCGTGGTCTCCGAACTCGCCGACCGGGTCATGGTCATGTATGCCGGCCGCGTGGTGGAGCGCGGCAGTCGCGCGGAGCTGTTTTCCGATCCGCGACACCCCTATACGCGCGCGCTGCTGGGTTCGATCCCGCCGCTGACCGGCGAAAAACCACGGCGCCTGCCGGCCATTCCCGGTTCGCCGCCGTCATTGCTGCGATTGCCGCAGGGCTGTGCGTTCGGTCCGCGGTGCCCGGTTCACTACGAGCCCTGCGAGGCCGGCAAGCCCGACCTCGGGAGCGGCACCCATGCCGCGGCATGCTTCAGGGTGACACAGGCATGAGCGGACCGATGATCGACAAGAACCGCCCAATCCTCGAGACGCGTTCGCTGGGCAAGCGCTTTTCCATCGGCAGCCGCTTTTCCGCCGAGGGCAAGCGAACCGTTCATGCGGTCGACAATGTTTCCCTGACCGTGTGGCGCGGCGAGACGGTCGGGCTGGTCGGCGAATCCGGATGCGGCAAGTCCACGCTGGCGCGCTGCCTAGTGAGGCTCTACGACATATCGGACGGCGAGCTTCTGTTCGAAGGCAACGACATCACCTCGAAGTCGCTGTCTGAACTCAGGCCGCTGCGGCGCCGCCTGCAAATGGTTTTCCAGGATCCGTCGGCATCGCTCAATCCGCGCCGGCGCGTCGGCGACCTGGTGGCCGAGCCGCTGCGCATCCATGGCAGGCTCTCGTCGAGCGAGATCACCAAACGCGTGGCGGAACTGTTCGACCTTGTCGGCTTGCTGCCGGATCACGTCATGCGGTTTCCGCACGAATTTTCCGGCGGACAACGCCAGCGCGTCGGCATCGCGCGGGCTATTGCCCTGAACCCGGACCTCGTGGTCCTGGACGAACCCGTCTCCGCGCTCGACGTGTCGGTGCAGGCGCAAATCGTCAATCTGCTTGCCGATCTGCAGGAGAAGCTCAACCTCACTTACATCTTCATCGCCCACGACCTGTCTGTGGTACGTCAGGTTTCAACCCGCATCGCGGTCATGTATCTCGGCTCGATCGTCGAAGAAGGGTCGGCGGAAGAAGTGTTTGCAGCACCAGCCCATCCCTATAGCCAGGCGCTGATCTCGGCGGTTCCCGTCGTGGAGACGACGCCCGGTGGGACGCGCAAGCGCATCATCCTCACCGGCGACGTACCGAGCCCCCTGAACCCTCCAACCGGCTGCCGTTTCCATCCCCGATGCCCGATCGCGGCGGAGCGCTGCCGTTCGGAGCGGCCGCAGTTACGGGAATACCGGCCCGGTCGCAAAGTCGCCTGCCACTTCCCCACGATGTAGGCGACACTCACCACCGCACGGGTGATCGCCTTCGCCTGACAAATTTCTAAAAAATTCCATTTTTGCCTGGAACCAACCGGCTATTGGCGCGTTTGGTGGGGTTCGATCGAGCGCATTGCGGTCGACCGGGAGGAAACGATGGATCAATTGCATTTCTTTTCGCCCGTGCGGATTTCGCGCGGGCAGGGACACCCTGTGGAAGAAATCGATAGTGTTGCCGAAGCCATGATGTTCTTGCGGAAATGGCCGACGGGACGGCGCGGTCCGGTTTATCAGTGCGCGCTGAATTGTTGCTCGGCCGCCTTGTCGGGCCAGATGTCGGCCGAGGAAGCAAGGAAAGCGTTCACCGGCTTTGCCCGCATCACGCGTCTTCTCGATGACGACATGGCGTTGCCGGTGCCCGGCGAAAGCAAGGCAAGCGTACACGCGTTGCGGCGATAGGCTGTTGTCCTGACGGTCCCCACAAGGTCCCGCGCTGCAGGGCGCGGGACCGTTGTGCCGCGTTATGTGAAGGAAATCAGATAGTTGCGGGAGGCTGTGTGCAAAAATCGCACTTGAAAGTTCTGCTTCTCTTCCTTTTTTCGTTCCCTCAACGGAGCCGCCGACAGCCCTTTTCGACGCTCTTCTGCCGACGATATTGACCGCCCCCGCGGATGTCCGCCGAGATATCCATGACCCTCATTGTCCGCCGCCGCGTTCGGTTTGCCTAACGGGTTCTTGGTTCTTGGAAGTTCGAACGTTCTGTCTTACTCCTCAGTGCGCGTGCTTATGAAAGAATTGGGACGCCCGGTCACGCTGAGGGACAAACGTGATCATCGAAAAAGTTCGCTCGCCATCGGAGATTCGAGTCGGGAGAGCGCTACCGCCTTTCCCCCACTCGCAGGGTCCCGAGATATTTGCTTCGGTGTTGGGCGTGTGCACCTTTCTGCGTGCATCAAAATATGGTGGGGCGGGAGATTCTTGCCCGAAGTCGAAACACCTTCGGACGAGAGCGAGCGACCGCTTTGCGCCCGATCTCGGCCGTCCAAGACCCGCAGCCGCCGCCTGAAAGCGGACGTGGCCGATACCGAAGGTCGGTTTGAGGTTGTGCTAGAGCGGGATGAAATGAGACTGAATCGGCTTGGGATTCCCTTAGGCGTGCAAATCTGATTCAACCTTCATGCTGGGCAAGGAGGTCAGCATGGATGGGCAAGCCTTATTCGATGGATCTTCGCGAA
>NZ_RZRT01000246.1:0-405 GCF_003998295.1 Mesorhizobium sp. M7A.F.Ca.US.011.01.1.1 | reverse complement strand
TTGCCGAGGCTGCCCCTCTGGTGGCGCTGGCGATCTGCGTGCCAGGGCTGCGCAACCTGGTCGAATATCAGGCCGAGCTTCTGTTCGCGCGCGGCCAGACGCTGGTGCGGGCGATCAACCTGGCCCTGCTTGCCGGGCTGAAGGCGGTCCTGCTGACCTATGTGCTGACCACCATCCTGGACATGCCGGAACTGGTGTTGTCGCTCAATGTCGTCTTCCTGCTGCTCTACCTCGCCTCGACGCTGCTCACCTATTCGGCGATGCGCAATCCGGCCAAGCCGGTGTAGGGTCGATCAACTGCCTGCCGTCAATGGCCGAGATGGGATGGAAAGTTTCCCTCTCGACATGCAATATCGGGGGGCATGACCGAGTTATCTTTCCGCCACCTGAACCCTAACTGGAACG
>NZ_RZRT01000245.1:0-408 GCF_003998295.1 Mesorhizobium sp. M7A.F.Ca.US.011.01.1.1 | reverse complement strand
AACATGAGCAACGATCCGGAGCAGGAAACCTTTGTCGACGGCTTGACCGAAGACCTGATCACCGACCTGTCTCGCTCAGCCGGCCTCTTCGTCATCGCGCGCAACTCAACCTTTGCTTACAAGGGGCGGTCGGTCGATGTGCGTTTGACCGCGCGTGATCTTGGGGTGCGCTATGTGGTTGAAGGCAGCGCCCGGCGCGCCGCGGCGCGCGTGCGCATCAATGCGCAGCTGATCGACGCGATCGGCGGCGATCATATCTGGGCCGAGCGCTACGACAGCAGCCTCGAGGACATCTTTGCAGTGCAGGACGAGGTCACGGCCAAGATCGTCGAAGCCCTTGTCGGCCGATTGGCCGGACAGCCGGCGCGTAAACGGCCGACGAGTCTCGAAGCCTATGATCTTTGCGTG
>NZ_RZRT01000244.1:0-383 GCF_003998295.1 Mesorhizobium sp. M7A.F.Ca.US.011.01.1.1 | reverse complement strand
GCTCGCTGTTTCCACAGTATCCATGGATTCGCGAATCCTGGATGTGGCCGTATCTCAGGCAAGCGTGGCCCTACGGCGTCCTGGCGCTGACCTTGTCCTTCGCCGGTTATGAGGGCGAGGTGATGCGAGGCGCCTTTGCCGGGGTGCCGAAGGGCCAGCTCGAGGCCGCCCGCGCGTTCGGCATGAGCCGCTGGAAGATCCTCCGGCGGATCTGGCTGCCGCAAGCCTTTTACCGGGCGCTGCCGACGCTGACCGGCGAAACCGTGCTGCAGTTGAAATCGACGCCGCTGGTGGCGACCATCAGCGTGATCGACATATTCGCCGTCTCGTCCAAGGTGAGGCAGGGCACCTTCCTCACCTATGAACCCTTGCTGCTCCTGGCG
>NZ_RZRT01000243.1:0-348 GCF_003998295.1 Mesorhizobium sp. M7A.F.Ca.US.011.01.1.1 | reverse complement strand
GCGGCGTTTAACATGGCCAATAACCCCGCGACGACGCTGACTTTCAACAAGGCCGACATCGATGCCAAGACGATAAGGACCGCTTACACGCAAAACTTTACCCAATCGTTGACTACGTCGCTGGTCAGCGGCCTGTCGCTGACGGCGAATTTACTCGGCCTGCCGCTGAATCTGGACGCCCTTCTGGGATTTGTGAAGCCGCCGGTGGTGGCACTTCTGAACAGCGTGGCAGCACCGATCGATACCTTGCTTGCCAACCTGCTTGGAGCCCTTGGCGTGCGTCTCGGCGAGGCGGATGTCCGGGTCACCGGTGCGACTTGTGGACGCTCCGTGCTGGTGCAGTAGAGC
>NZ_RZRT01000242.1:0-468 GCF_003998295.1 Mesorhizobium sp. M7A.F.Ca.US.011.01.1.1 | reverse complement strand
TCTTCTGATCGGCCGCTATCCGGGCGCCGACGGCATGAAGACGGGGTTCGTCTGCCCCTCGGGCTTCAACATGATTGGCTCGGCAACGCGAAACGGCCGCACGCTGGTCGCCGTCGTGCTCGGCGAACAGTCGACCATCACCCGCGCCGAGACCACGGCGAGACTGCTCGACCAGGGTTTCGCGGCGCAAGAGCCGAACTGGGTCACGGTCGCGGCGCTGCCTGCCTATGGCGACACGACATCGGTCAATGACCTGCGTGACGAGCTTTGCAAGAAGAAGCCGGCTAAGGAGCAGTCGGAAGCTGCCGTCCCCGTCGGCGATAAGGATGCGCCAAAATCGCCCTATCGGGAAAAGCTCGACCATGTGCCGACATTGGTCGCCGTCGGCCTTGGCGGCGCCACCGGGCCGAAGCCGAAGGCGATGCTCGATACATCGGGCCGGGAATATGCCGACGTGCCGTTGCCGAG
>NZ_RZRT01000241.1:0-471 GCF_003998295.1 Mesorhizobium sp. M7A.F.Ca.US.011.01.1.1 | reverse complement strand
GCGCAGGGCATCCCGGTGAATCCGGAGACTGCGGAATACATCGTGAAAATACTGAACCGCTGGAAGTTCGGCGGTGTGGTGAACAAGTCCGCCCTGACCAAATCCGAGACGCTCGCGGCCGCACCGCCAGCAAGCGAGGACGCCTGGCAGGATGGTCATGTCATGGATTTCGGCAACTGAAAAGGAGCCAAGGGTGGAATACAGGAAAGCGGGCAAATTTGCCCTGAAACTGGCCTTGGCCTCGGCAGTCGGAATAGCTCTCGCGCCTGCCACTGCGTATGCCCAGTCGGCGGCGCCAGTCGAAAACGTGCTGGAGTGGTTCGTCGGAGTTCTGCAGGGCAACATCGCGCGCTCATTCGCCATCATCGCGGTCTGTTTTCTCGGCTTCCTCGCCATGACGGGCCGGCTGGCGTGGATGATGGCTTTCTCCATAATCATCGGCATCGCTTTGATCTTCGGCGCAGCCCAGCT
>NZ_RZRT01000240.1:0-473 GCF_003998295.1 Mesorhizobium sp. M7A.F.Ca.US.011.01.1.1 | reverse complement strand
CCGCAGCATCGAGCGGCTATTTGCCCAGCTCGGTACGCTCAAGATGCCACGCGCGATCGAGATCCGGTCTTCACGCCGGACCAAGACGCAGTGGTTGGATATGAATGTCGACGTGGCTCGCGCCTTCAGCCTCAAGTACAAGGCGCTGCGTCAGGTTCTCCCACCCATGGTCAGCTGGGACACGCCGCACATTTTCGAGTTCGAAACGCTCCTCGAGGCCGCAAGCAAGAGCCGCAAATTCCGCGAGAACGTCTCGACGTCGCGCGCAAACATTCAGATCAAGTTCGACCTCACCCTGACTGTGGGACGCGGCCCGGGCGCGGAGAAAAACACCGTTCAGTTGATCTGGCGGGCCGAGCCAAACGCGATCGGATTGGCGTTGCCCGAGGACTTGGCCCGGCTCGAAAAGAACCCATTCGGTATTGCCGAAGTGTCGCGCATGCTGGTCAGCAAGAAGGGAGCGATGCAATCGG
>NZ_RZRT01000239.1:0-474 GCF_003998295.1 Mesorhizobium sp. M7A.F.Ca.US.011.01.1.1 | reverse complement strand
ACAATGATGCGTCGGCCAAGGTGGACGGCTTGTCGTCGGCCCTGGATCAGGTCAAGACGGATGTCGCGGCGCTGAAATCGGCGGTCGAGCAGGGTGGGGCCGGCGACACTGCCGGGCTTGCTGCCCTTGGGGACAAAGTCAGGCAGATCGAGACGACTGTTGCTGCCCTTGGCCAGGCAGGCAACACGGCGCCGGTCGATCTCGGGCCGCTCAACGAAAAGCTGGCCGGGCTCGACGCGGCGGCGAAATCCGCCGGTGAGGCGGCATCGGCGCAGGAAGGCCGGCGTGCGGCGCTGGAACAGTCAGTGTCGCAGCTTTCCGGCAAGGTCGAGGCACAGGCGGGACAGCCGAAGATCGCGCTCGCCATCGCCGCTTCAGCGCTGAAGGCAGCACTCGACGGCGGTGCGCCGGTCGCCGCCGAACTCGAAAAGTTTGCGGCGATTTCACCGGGCGCACCGGGGATCGCAACCTTGC